>JBIKYI010000160.1:0-6413 GCA_044355355.1 Limnothrix sp.
ATAGTCCTGACGAAATTTTTGTAGCTGATCCTGGAGTTCATTGACCCTGGTTTGGATAATCTCTAGTTGTTTGGTCACGAACTGGAGACCCTGGCGGAGATAGGTTTGACGTTCCTTAAGACTGTATTCTAGATAAGTGGCTGAGAGGGATTCTAATACCGCTTGGGTTAGGGCTTGGCTGTTGCTTTCCAAGGAAACTTCGATAATTTTGGTCGTGCCTAATTGCCGAATTTGTAGATTTTTGAGGAGTTGACCGACGCTGAGGCTGGGATAGGTTTCCTTGAGTTTGTCGAAAACGGGTATGAGCAATGCTGGGCTTTTGAGGATGGCTAACTGGGTGGGATAGTCGAGGGCGCTGGTACGGCTGGAGGAATTTGTCCCGGCGGAACTGAGGGCAGCAAGTTCGGCATTGACTGGCTCGACGAGGAGTTGAAAGTTGCCATCATAGATGGTGGGTAATTGACCGAGTTTAATCAGGGAATTGATAATAACGACGGTGGCGACCCCCAGGATGACGAGCGATCGCCGTTGTACCATTTCCAGGATGGCACCGACTTTATCTCCGCCACTGCCTTCTTCTTCGGAGGGGGCGACTCTGGGGGGGGCTGACTGCACCATCTGGGATTCGGCGGGATAGTTTGCCGAAACGGGTCGGTTAGCGGGGTTTGAAGAAGAAGATTGTCGCATGGACTGCCGGGGAGAGTTGGTGAATTCGTGCTGGGTGATGTGACGGCGATCGCCTGTGATGCCCTAGCGATTAAAGAACAGAAAGGGCAAGAAGAAATTTAAATTGCTGCTAATGCTGTTTAACGTATCCTTGATGCTACCCCAGGTGGATTTGCCTACCATGATAATGTCATTGGATCGAAGGAGTGGATTGTTTTCTGGATTGACTGTCCTCGTTAGATCGACAGCGATTTCCCTTTCGGTGACACTACCATCGGCATTAAAGCGCAATAACTTCACTTCATCCCTGGCTAGACCATTAAATCCCCCCGCCGCTAAGAGGGCTTGATTGAGGGAGGTATTGGGTTCAAGCTGGAAATTCCCCGGTTGTTGGACTTCCCCCAGGATGGCAATGTTAATGGGGCCAGAGGAGAGGGTGGAGGAGGCGATCACCGAAACATCATCATTACTCAGTTCTGTCGCCGGAATCGTGATCACATCCCCATCCTGTAGAGGAATATCCTGATCTAGTCGTCCGGTATCGAGAATGGCAAACAGATCCACCTTCATTTTTTGGATCGAGCCATCCCGACTGCGACGCTCCAACGCCACCTCACGAATATTGGCAAAGGGCGACAAACCGCCTGCCCCCTGGATCGCCTGGATCATCTTCGTCATATCACTAGGACTAAAGCGATAGGGACCCGGCACTTCTACTTCCCCCAAAATTACGATATCAATGGGTTGCGCCGATTGGGAGCCGACATTGGAACTCACCAGTTGTTGGATATTGTTGACATTGATGTTGGTGGCAGGGGGAATGACAATCACATCACCATCCCGTAGCTCGACATTTTGTCGGATATCCCCCCGCTGGAGTAGTGCCACCAAATCAACATTGACGGTATGGGACAGACTGGGGTTGAGATTCTCCCGCACAATCTGGATCTTCTGAAGATCGCCCGCCTGGGTAATGCCACCAGCGGTTTGTAGGGCTTGGTAGAGTTTGGGGGGTTGTCCTTGAACATTGGACGGAAAGACGTATAAACCGGGCTTAATAATTTCTCCGGTCATCACCACTGTGACAGGGCGACGGGCAATGAGGGACACACTTACCTTGGGATAGCGTAGTTCTTTGCCATACATGGCAGCTAGGCGATCGCCCGCCTCCCGCACCGTCAAATTCGCCAGGGAGATCCGCCCCACCAGAGGTAAAGTCACCTTTCCATCCGTGGAGATCAGATAATCCCCGTTGTAGTCAGATACATTGAGGAACTCAAGGCGCACCGTATCCCCTGCCCCCAACCGATATTGCTCATCCAGGGCTGCATCATCGGGAATGTTGCGATTAAGGTTGTTGGGTAAAGCAGAAGTGGGTTGATTGCCGGAATTTGACTGCCATGGTGGCGGGGTGAGACTCGGCAGCACAGAGGGGGGCTGGGTTATGGGGTTTTGTTGGGGCAATAAATTCTGGTAGGGATTATGTTCCAGCAAGTAGGGCTTGAGGGGTTCCGTCTCCGGGAGAGTTTGCGGCGTGAGGGAATTTTGACTCAGTTGGAATGCTTCTGGGCTATTAATCACTTCAGGTTGATACTGGCTATTGGTAAGGGCTTGGGCGGTGGTACTTGTCCCTATCCCCAGGGCGATCGCCACTACCATTTGCAGCAATATTGGCGATGTAACCTGAGCCAATAAGCCTGTCTTCAAACCTGTTCTCATAGCCATCCTCAATAACATGGGCGATCGCCACAGTAAATTACAGCCTAAGTCCACTTTGTAAACCCTTGTACCTATCACTTCCTCTAACCATCTGAACGAGCAACAGATGACGTTTAACGTACTTTTACTTAACGTATTTTTACTGATACACCCATCATGATTGATGGTAAGTTTTCCTAGATTATTACTAGATACTTACAAAAGTACACAACCAGATTTATGTAACCTAGCGACTCCCATCCTAACTCAGTATTTTCAAGGTAAACATCTACTCAATTAAAGAGATCTTATTGATACATAGGATCAAACGGTTTGCTCGTATGCTTATGGGGAAACCATTCGACATCAGAACCCTAACGCAACTAAGCACCATGACAACCACGGCAAATTCACTAGCAAGTTCACGAGAAAATGCACAGGAAAACTTACTAGTCGTAGAAGACGTACATGCGGGATATATCAAAGATCTCAACATCCTCCAGGGGATTAACTTCCGCATTGCGCCCGGTGAATTAGTGGTCGTCATTGGTCCCAACGGCGCAGGTAAATCGACCCTCGCCAAAACTATTTTTGGACTCCTCACCCCCAACCAAGGCAGCATTACCTTCAAGGGTAAAAACATTGTCGGTCTACGCTCCAACCAAATTGTGCAACAGGGCATGTGTTATGTGCCCCAAATTCAAAATGTTTTTGCCAGCCTCACCATCGAGGAAAATTTAGAGATGGGCGCTTTCGTGCTGTCCGGTTCACTGGTGGATCTCAAGGAAAAAATTTATATGATGTTCCCAGTGCTGAAAAACCGCCGCAAGCAACAGGCGGGAACCCTGTCCGGGGGGGAACGGCAGATGTTAGCCATGGGACGGGCTTTGATGTTAGATCCTGATTTACTGGTGCTAGATGAGCCTTCTGCTGCCCTATCGCCGATTCTGGTCGCCAGTGTGTTTGAGCAGATTAAGGCGGTAAATAGTTTGGGTAAGGCGATTATGTTGGTGGAACAGAATGCGAAGAAAGCTTTGGAATTGGCGGATCGGGGCTATGTACTGGAAAGTGGTTGCGATCGCTTTGAGGGCACAGGGGCTGAGTTATTAAATAATCCCAAGGTCGGTGAATTATACTTGGGAGCTGCTTACAAAGAGCATTAAACAGATGTTCAGATATCAGACATCAGATATCAAGGGGGAAGTTTTTCGCGATTTTCGCTAGAGTAGTGTCAATGAGAGGGTTACTACGGCTGTGGTGAAATTCCAAGAGAAAGTTCAAGAAAAAGTTCAGGGTTATTGGCGACAGGTGCGCGGCTTGGGGCAGACCAAAATGCCTGAGGTGATTGAGGTGACGGCGGAACGGCTTGTGGATGAGCCGGAGGTGCGAGCGCCATTTGGGTCTTTTTTTGCGAAGTTGCGACGGACTAAACCACAGGCAGAAGGATCACCGGATCTCGTAATTAATGAACTAGAAGAACGGGTTGAGGAAAATTTAGAGGGTCAGGATAAAACCAGAATTGCGGAGGTTTTTCATCGCTTTGTGCAGCGGGTCAAGCCGGAGGATCTGGAAACCATCAAGGCGCGTTTGGGGGAGATGCAACGGGGACCTATTAAAGAAGTCTGGCAAAAGGTGCAGTCCCTGGCGCAGATGGCAAGGGATCCGAATGTGGCTTGGAAATCGAAGGCGGTGGCGATCGCCGCGCTGTTGTACCTAATTTCGCCTTTGGATGCGATTCCCGATGTGATTCCCTTTGTCGGGTTAGCCGATGACGTGGCGGTGATTGTGGCAGTGGTTTCGACCTTGGCGATCGAACTCGAAAAATATGTCACCCGTCAGGCGGAAAAGACCGCAGAAATTGAGATTAAAAAACATACCCAAAAAGTCCGCATCACCCTCCTCGGCAGCATCGCAGCGGCGGCGATCGCCATTATCGTCAAGCTGATTTTAAACGCCCTGTCCTAAGTTAAACCATCGTCTTCGGATTCCCGCTAATCGCACAGATTAGGGGGCGATCGCCATGCCGACTTTCATGGGCGACCTCGCATAAATAAAACTTATTTTTGACACCAGAAAGACTCAATCGCTACTTATTTACAAGACATAGTTAAAGCAATATAGTATTTGATACTTGCATAGAATAAAGACTATGCAAAATTTAAACCCTCAATGCTTTGCCAAGGAGTTTCCTATGACAACTAATGTGATTGCTGGCTTAATTACCGCCGATTTCGCCCTGCTGATTCTGGTCTACTGCCTCAAGGCGATCTTCTTACCCGATGGCATCGAAGGATTAGACAACCAGGAAACCCTTGGCGATCGCCCCCAAAACTAACCCGCTTCCCCCAAACGCCCCCCAGTTGAGAACTGACACAGCATCAAACATTTGCACATTCATGTCCCCCTAACCCAAGTAAGAGAGAAATCAAGATGAGCCAATTCAGCCGCCGTAAATTTCTAATCATCGCAGGCATGGCAGCCGCTGGCCCCCTCTTCCTGAAAGGATGTCTCGGTAACCCCCCCGAACCCGGTAGCACAAGCAGCAATGCCAACACCGCCGCTCCCGTGGAACTCTCCCCCGAAATGGTTCCCGAAACCACCAGCATCAAACTTGGTTACATTCCCATCGTTGAGTGCGCCTCAATGATCATCGCCAAAGAAAAAGGCTTCTTCGCCAAATACGGCATGACCGATGTCGAACTCTCCAAACAAGCAAACTGGGCATCCGCGCGGGATAACGTAACCATCGGTTCCCAAGGCGGCGGCATCGATGGCGGACAATGGCAAATGCCCATGCCCCACCTAATCAGCGAAGGCATCATCACCAACGGCAAAAAAATCCCCATGTACGTCTTGGCGCAACTCGTCACCCAAGGTAACGGCATTGCAGTCGCTCCCATGCACGTCGGCAAAGGCGTGAGCCTCGACATCTCCGGAGCCGCAGACTACATCAAAAACTTTGAAAAAACCAACGGACGCAAATTTAAAGCCGCCCATACCTTCCCCAACGTTAACCAAGACTTTTGGATTCGTTATTGGTTTGCCGCTGGTGGCGTTGACCCCGATAAAGACATCGATCTCCTCGCCGTTCCCCCCGCAGAAACCGTCCAAGGTATGCGCAACGGCACAATGGATGCCTTCAGTACCGGCGACCCCTGGCCCTACCGCATCATCGCCGAAGATATCGGTTACATGGCAGGCTTAACCGCACAAATATGGAAAGATCACCCCGAAGAATACCTCGCCATCCGTGCCGATTGGGTCGATAAAAATCCCAAAGCCACCAAAGCCATACTCAAAGGCATCATGGAAGCCCAAAAGTGGATTGATGATCCCGCCAATCGTCCCGAAGTTGTCCAAATCGTCGCCGGACGGAATTACTTTAATGTTCCCGCCGAAATCCTCACGCCTCCCTATGCAGGCAATTACAAAATGGGCGATGGCAAACCCGAAATTAACGACTTCAAAATGGGGCCTCTTTATTGGAAAGATGATCGAGGAAATGTTTCCTATCCGTACAAGAGCCATGATCTCTGGTTCCTCACAGAAAGTCTCCGCTGGGGCTTCCACAAAGATTTCCTCAAGGACATTGATCAAGCCAAGACCATCATCGATAAAGTTAACCGTGAAGATCTCTGGCGGGAAGCAGCGACAGAAGCCGGATTTACCGCCGATATTCCTAGCAGCACTTCAAGAGGTGTCGAAACATTCTTTGATGGCATTACCTTTGACCCAGAGAACCCCAGTGCTTATCTAGATAGCGTCAAGATCAAACGGGTTTAATCCTCTTCTTTTAGATTGACCTCGGAATCTACTGTTGGGATTAACTGCCGGTTTATAGCGTTTTCGTCCTAAATGAAGTACACACATTTCTCGCTGAATAAAGGCTTTGATTATCGACTAGTGCCTCACTTAAAGTGAAATCGCTATATTTCAGATTCATTGCAAATTCTGAGAGTTTCAAAGAAGTAATGTTGTAGCAAAATAGAGTGAGTTGTTTCTCTCAAAGACTCTCTATGACAATACACTGTCCCCAATGTAACAATCAA
>JBIKYI010000186.1:0-6060 GCA_044355355.1 Limnothrix sp.
TTTAATCAGAATGCTCGCCCAGGAACAACGCCCATTAGCGATCGCCGGATTAATGATTGGGAAAAGGAAATTGCGGATCTATACATTAAAGGTGCACAGGAGATTGAATTTGCGAAACGGAAGGCAATTTACGACAAAACCCAGGCTTTGGGGGCAGAATATTTGCCATTCATTTATCTTGTAAATGATTTTTCGTTGTCCGCTGTACGGGACAGAATCCAGGGAGTCCAGTATTCTGCTCTGGGCGGCGCTCTGTGGAATATTGAAGATTTAACTTTAGCAACTGATTCAACGACAAAACTCAAGGAGTAATTTTCTATGACTTTCAATACTGACATTAGCAATACCCTCAAAGGGGCGATCGCCAACCATCAGGATCAGGTGGATTATCTGGAGGTGCGGGTCGAACAGAGTGAATCAACGAGCGTTGCTTTCCGGGGGGCGCAGTTCGATGGGAGTAATCGCAGTTTTACTCTGGCTGGGGGCATCCGGGCTTGCCATCAGGGGGGTTGGAGTTTTGTCACGTTTAATGGTCTAGAGGAACTGGGCGATCGCCTGGTTGATGCCATTACCCAAGCGAAATTAGTGGGTAAGGAAGAAACGCAACTGTCTCCCAGTGGGGCGATCGAGGATTATGTCCCTGTGGAAATTCAGCAGGATCCCCGCACCGTTTCCCTCAAGGAAAAGCGGGATCTCGTGGCGCGTTATAACCAAATTTTGCTCGATTATGATCCGCGCATCCAAACGACGATGAGCAGCATCAGTGATAAGTTCGTCACCACCTATTTCGTCAATTCCAATGGCAGTTGCATCGTCCAGGAACGTCTCGATGTGAATGGTCGCTTTGGGGCGATCGCCAGGGGGGAAGATGGTGTTGTGCGCCAAGGTTTTGAATCCCTCCATTCCCGCTGTGATTTCGGCGTATTACTGGACATTGAAGATCGCGTCAAAGGTGCAGCAGAACGCGCCATTCGCCAACTGGATGCCAAACCCGTCAAGGGCGGACAATACACCGTTGTGCTCGATCCCTATCTCGCTGGTGTCTTTATCCATGAAGCCTTTGGGCATTTATCCGAAGCTGATTTTGTCTATGAAAATCCCCGGATGCAGGAACTGCTCACCCTCGGTAAACCCCTGGGCATTCCCCAACTGAATGTGATCGATGATGCCACCCTGCCCAACCTCCCCGGCACAATGAAGTACGACGATGAGGGCGTACCTGGACAACGCAAATATCTGATTAAAGATGGCGTTCTCACCCAACGGCTCCATTCCCGTGAAACCGCTGGCAAAATGGCAGAGGCTCCCACTGGTAACGCCCGTGCCATCCATGCGTCCTATCCGCCCCTAGTGCGCATGACTAACACCGCCATTGAACCGGGTGATACGCCTTTTGAGGAGATGATCAAGGACATTAATGAAGGGGTCTATGCGGTGCGGATGCTCGGTGGACAGACCAATGGGGAAATGTTTACCTTTGCGGCGGCGGAAGGCTATATGATTCGCGATGGCAAGATTGCTGAACCCATTAGTGACGTGACCCTCAGCGGTAATGTTTTCCAAACTCTCCAGGATATTGAGGCGATCGGGAATGATACTCTCTACACCAATGGTGGCTGTGGTAAGGGTGGACAGGGTGGTTTACCCGTGAGTGTTGGGGGACCACACATTCGAATTAAAAATGTGGTTGTGGGTGGACGTTAATTGCTGATCGCTTACTCATTTTTGAATTGGCATTGGAAGTCATAAGCAGCAATAAAAATAAAGCTGGGATCTGTCGGGGTGTTTGGTTAAATGCTCCGGCAGTTCTGTATTTGGATGGTTCTAATTGCCTTGGTAAATATCCGCTAAGCAGGCTCTTCGCTCACTTTTAGCTCAAGACTTACAATGGGGACTGATGTATTACGAGTTGACCATGACAAAAAGCGTCATCGAAATTCTTTCCCCTGAGGAAATGCGCCGGACATTGACCCGCTTGGCTTCCCAGATTGTCGAAAAGGCTGGGGATTTATCGGCTTTGGCTCTGTTGGGCATTTATACCCGTGGTGTGCCCCTCGCTGAAATCGTGGCGAAGCAAATTGAGGCGCTGGAGGGTATTGCTGTGCCTGTGGGGGCTTTGGATATTACTTTTTACCGGGATGATCTCGATAAGATTAGTACGCGCACTCCCTCGAAAACGGATATTCCTTTTGATGTGAATGGGAAGCACTTGGTGTTGGTAGATGATGTGGTTTTTAGTGGACGGACGATCCGGGCGGCGTTAAATGCGGTGAATGATTATGGTCGTCCGGAATTGATTCGGTTGGCGGTTTTGGTGGATCGGGGTCATCGTGAGTTGCCTGTGCAGCCGGATTTTACTGGGAAAAAATTACCGACGGCGAAGGAGGAAAAGGTGAAGGTCTATCTGCAAGATTTGGATGGACGGGATGCGGTTGAACTTATTAAGTAATTGAATAATTGAACATGAAAAAATTTCATTTGGCGATCGCCACTGATAATCTGACGGCAACGATTCAGGATTATTCCCAACGGTTGGGATCTGCCCCTTGTGTCGTGGTTGAAAATGAGTATGCGTTATGGCGCACAGAAACGCTCAATCTGTCGATCCGCCGGGATCCAAATTGCGCTGTTGGTACAGTGAGACATGTGGGTTGGGAAGATTCAACCGCCACAGAATTTTCAAAGGAAACAGATGTTAATGGTTTAGTTTGGGAAAGATTTAGTGCATCAGATCAGGCGATCGAGATTAATAATATTTGGTCTGGCACAAATTATAGTTATCCTGAATAAAATCGAGATTTTTTGAAGCCCAGAAAGCTTACCCTGTAGGGGCTTACCATGGTAAGCCCCTACAATATTTTCATGTTTAAGGATTGGCTTATAGAATGAAAAGACTTGAAAATATTTCGCTTGTGCCATGCCAGAAGAACCGCAAAAATCCCCAGAAGAAAATATTACGGATATCATTGTCAAAGTTTTGATGGCAGGAGGCATAACGACCGGAGGTGGCTATGCATTTTCCCATTTGCAGAAAGATGAAATAAAAGAAGCCTTTTTCTCTCTTCTCATTGGTTTCGGGGTTTCCTGTGGTTTTGCGTTAATCCTACCAGTTACCAAAAGAATCCAAAAATGGTTTGGACGGGCAGGAGAAATTGTTGATGAAGGAATGGTTAATGCGGGTCAAGCTGTGGTCGCAAAAGCCTTCTCAATGGAAGATCGTTATTTTGAAGCTCAGGCAACGGTTTGTGAACTACTCAAAACTGAGGGTGTTGGGAAAGTTTCGGGTTTGAGAAATAATCTCATGCTAGAAAAGGTTTTTGTTCCCTTAGAATTAAATCTCACCATGTCTGCTGTGGGGTTGCGATGTGATGAAACGTTATTAGAACAGCAAGAAAATATCACGAAGCGAGAAAGTTATTTTACAGATGATATTTGGCAGATTTTACAGAAGTCTAAACGCAATAAATTGTATCGACAAGTTGCGGTTTTAGCTTGGGGTGGTTATGGTAAAACAACGCTTTTACGACATATTGCTTACAGATTAGGTACAAATAAACAACCAGATAACGTATTTCGATTTATTCCGGTTTTGCTTTTACTCAGACAATATCGTGATCTGATTACTACGGAAAATTCTATTGATTTACCAACTGTGATCGAACAGCATCATTTACCGAATATTCAACAGTCCGGTAAAGAGTTGAGAATGCCAGCAAATTGGGCAGAAAATCAACTGGTTAAAGGCAATATTCTCGTGATGTTAGATGGTTTTGATGAGGTTCCTAAGGAAAAACGTTCTCTGGTGGCGAAATGGCTAAATATTCAGATGCAACGTTATCCTAAATCTGTTTTTATTCTGACTTCACGCCCGAAGGCTTATACGGAGCAAGATCAACAAAATTCTCTGGATTTGTACTCGACATTTTATATTCGTGAGTTCAATGAAGTACAACGATGTGAGTTTGTAAAAAAATGGTATTGGTGTCAGGAATATTATGATTATGGTCAAGATTCTGCGGCAATTCAAATTGAAGCTCAAAAAGGAACAGACGGTTTAATTCAACAAATTGAACAGCGTAAAGAGTTAAGGGATTTAGCGAGTAATCCTCTGCTGTTAACTATGATTGCGCGGTTTCATCGTCGTTATCCGAGTGCTGAACTGCCGAAACGTCGTGCGGAACTGTATCAAGAAATTTGTACGTTACAACTGAAGGATCGCCCGAATGCAAGGGAGCTTGAAACATTACTGGTGAATTGTGAGGCTCAGGTCATTTTGCAGATGTTGGCATTAGAGATGATGCAACGCAAGGAAGAACGCATCGAACAGAGAGATTTATTAAAAAGATTGGCGCAATATTTAGAGGAACAAGGGGAAAATTTGAATCCAAAGGAATTTTTACGACAGATTGAACAAATTAGTGAATTATTAGTCGAAAAAGAGCCAGAGGAATTTGAATTTTCTCATTTGAGTTTTCAGGAATTTCTAGCTGCAATGGAAGTGATTCGTTTAGAACAAGAAGATATTTTCTATGAACATTTCCTTGAGGATTGGTGGAAACAAACCATTTTGCTTTATGTGGGTAAAGTGAGAAAGCCTAGTCAGTTGATCCGAGCAGCGAGACAGGCAGGTGCAACAGAGCTTGCTTATAACTGTATGCAGGAAACAACGAAACGCATTGATGATGATTTACGGCAGGATTTAGCAGAGTTAATTAATCTGCAAAGTGAACAATCTGAAGTGACGGCAGAGCGGTATCAAAAGTTAGAGGAATTATTAATTGCGAAGGAATGGAAAGATGCAGATTATGAAACCTATCGACTGATGATTACGGCGGTGGGGAAAGATGAGGGACAAGGTTTTAGCGAGAAAGATTTAAAAGAGTTTCCCTGTGATGAGTTGTTGGCGATCGATCAGCTTTGGGTAAAACACAGTAACGGTTTGTATGGTTTCAGTGTCCAGAAAGATATCTATGTGAAATGTGGTGGTAAACTCGATTTCAGTATTCCGAGCAATGATGTTTACCTCAAGTTTTATGAGGCGATCGCCTGGCGAGAGGCTGGAGAATGGAAGGTGGAGTGGAATGAGATACTCGACACTAAGCGTATGGGTGTATATGGACACCTACCACACTACGTGTTATATACGCGTCGTTCGTTCGCGTTGACATTTTCTCGCATCGTATCGTGTGAAGTGTAATCCATAAGGCTTTTACACTTCTATTAACTTTTGTCACTGGCTTGAATTTCACGTCATAATCAACCTTTCACCGATCCGTTACCTGTTACCTTCGTCATCGTGGATATTACGGGGTTTGTTGTCTTGTTCACGATAATTCTGGGCTTTCGCGATGGGGTCAAAACAATTCGCTAAGATAAATTTTTCAGCAACCGCTTTAATTTCTGGATTCTTCTCTTCCGAGTCCTCCCAAAGATGCATTTGTCCCGGACTCGACTTTCGCTTTTTCCTTCTGTCTGTCGTCTGGGGTTTAAATTTCTCTAACAGTTTAGAACCCCAATAATTCTTACGTTCCGGCTTCGATTTTGGACGATATTTTTTACAGAAATTCCGATAAATTGCCGCACAAATATCGAGACTTTTACCTAATGCCATAAATGCCGGATGCCATTGCGTCAAACCATCATCCGTCAAGCGTTCGTAGCTGCCATAATTACTAAAGTCATAAAAAAATCCCTGCTGCATTCCCGCCGCTTTCGGGTTCGCATGGATATAACGCAGCGTATTCAAAGCCCTTTGTTTATCCGACATCGCAAATGCCGAGCTATGGTAACGTTTCTCCCAAAAATGTCCAGTGCGATTAAGCATCCGATTAAAACACATCGCCGTGTACCAGTTCAGCCAATGCATAATTTTCGGTAAATCATTTACCGCTAAAGGCTCTAATAAATAGTGAATATGATTACTCATAATGCACAGAGCATAGAGCTTAAACCCAAATTTGGCTTTGCATTTTTGAATCGCATAAAGCAGCAGTTCACGGCATTCATGGCGAATCAAACGAAATTCTCGATTATTGCAACGAATAGTCACATGATAACAAT
>JBIKYI010000161.1:0-6406 GCA_044355355.1 Limnothrix sp.
AATCTTTATTTCAATATTTATATGAACGACTCTGGCGTAATTTGGCGCAAAAAATTCAGCATAGTTTGCGCTTAGAAGGTTATAGCCATTTACAAAACCTTTCCCTCAGTTATTTTGAAGAACGTAATACTGGGGAATTAATGTCAATTCTCAATGATGACATTAACCAACTCGAACGATTTTTAGATGTAGGTGCAAACGAAATTATCCATGTGATCACCACTGTGATTATCATTGGGGGCGCATTTTTTTACTTCACCCCGACCATTGCTTGGATGGCATTTGCACCAATTCCTGTGATTATTTGGGGTTCCATTTTATTCCAGAAAAAGTTAACGCCCCTCTATGGTGATGTGCGGGAAAAGGTGAGTGATTTAAGTAGTCGCCTCGCGAATAATTTAAGTGGCATTACGACGATCAAAAGTTTCACCACAGAAGTCTATGAATCAGAAAGATTGCGTCAGGATAGTCTCGCTTATTTAAGAAGTAACAACCGGGCGATCGCCTTTAGTGCTGCATTTGTGCCCTTAATTCGTATCGCAATTTTGGCAGGGTTTACGGCAATTTTATTCTTTGGTGGTTTACAGGTTGAAAGCGGCACATTAGCGGTGGGAACCTATAGCGTTTTAGTCTTTTTAACCCAGCGCTTACTCTGGCCCCTGACCCGTCTAGGACAAACTTTGGATCTCTATCAACGGGCGATGGCATCCACCAAAAGAGTTTTTACGTTACTCGATACCCCCATCAAAATTCGCTCTGGGGAAAAATCATTACCCACGGCAACAGTTAGGGGCGCAATTCATCTATCTAATGTGCAATTTGCTTACAAAGATCGGGCGATTATTCTCGATGATTTTTCCCTGACTATTCCCGCAGGTAAGAGGATTGCCATTGTAGGTTCTACGGGTTCCGGTAAGAGTACCATCGTCAAATTACTCTTGCGTTTCTATGAAATTTCCCAAGGTAAAATTACTTTAGACGGACTCGATATTCGTGATATTTATCTCCAGGATTTACGGCGGGCGATCGGTTTAGTGAGTCAGGATGTTTTTCTGTTCCATGGCACAGTAGCCGAAAATATTGCCTATGGTAATCCGGATGTTTCTTTAACCGAAATTATCAAGGCGGCAACCTTAGCGGAAGCCCACGAATTTATCGATCAACTGCCACAAAAATACGACACCATTGTGGGGGAACGGGGACAAAGATTATCCGGTGGTCAACGGCAAAGATTGGCGATCGCCCGTGCCATTTTAAAAGATCCACCCATTCTGATTCTTGACGAAGCAACCTCAGCAGTAGATAACGAAACGGAGGCTGCCATTGCCAGATCTTTGGAAAAAATTACCTGTAATCGCACCACCATTGCGATCGCCCACCGTCTATCCACCATTCGCCATTCTGACTGCATTTATGTGATGGAACAGGGCAAAATTGTCGAGTCAGGAACCCATGAAGAGTTATTAGAAAAACAGGGCATTTATAACAATCTTTGGCAAGTGCAAACGGGGGTTAAAATCGCTGTTCAATGAGCAGATATCAGACATCAGATATCAAACTGTAGGGTGAGTCAAGCGAATCATCAATTCAAGCATCAACCGACAATTTCCCATTGAGCGAAACCCATCATTTACCGTTTTCAGTTAGCAGTGATTAAGAGAATTGTTGGGCGTGGAATTGGGCATAACGACCTTGGAGGGTGATCAATTCGTCGTGGGTTCCGGCTTCGACGATCGCCCCCTGTTCCAGCACAATAATGCGATCGCTGCGGCGGACGGTGGCAAGGCGATGGGCAATGACAAAAACGGTGCGGTCTTGCATGATGCGCTCTAATGCTTCCTGGACAAGGGCTTCAGATTCGGCATCAAGGGCGGAAGTAGCTTCGTCGAGGATCAGGATACGGGGATTGAGTAATACAGCTCTGGCGATCGCCACCCGTTGACGCTGACCACCGGAAAGATTCACCCCCCGCTCCCCGACATAGGTGTGATAGCCCTGGGAAAATTCGGAAATGAACTGGTGAGCATTGGCGATTTTGGCGGCGGCTTCGACCTGCTCTAAGTCAAAATCCGTCTGACCAAAGGCAATATTTTGGGCGATCGTGCCGGAAAAAAGTACCGTTTCCTGGGGGACAATGCCGATTTGTTGGCGCAAACTCTTCAGGGTGATGGTGCTGGTATCGATGCCATCAATAAAAATTTTGCCTGCCACTGGATTATAAAAACGCGGCAATAGGTTCACTAAAGTCGTTTTGCCTGCCCCCGATGCACCCACCAGGGCAATCATTTCACCCGGTTGCACCGTCAAATTAACTCCTTTTAAAACAGGTTTATCGGCAGCATAGGCAAAGGAAACCTCTTGATATTCCACTTTCCCCGTCACGGAAGGGAGGGCGATCGCCCCAGGATTTTCCAACACCGTTGGTTGCACTGCCATCAGTTCAAAAATCCGATCAATCGACGCTTCCCCCTCCTTAAACTCATTAAAATTACTCGTCGTAATCTGAATCGGGTCAATCAATAACGCCACCGCCGCCACATAACTGACAAAATCCGCCGCCGTCAAATTCTGCTGGGAAATTTGCCACCCCCCCAGGAAAAATAAAAAGATAATCGCCATCGCCTCCAGAAAGCCCACCACTACAAACTGCAACGCCTTAATCTGTGCCGCCTTGAACTTTGCCCGTCGATTTTGATCCGCCTCCGCCGTAAACCGCTGGAGTTCATAATCCTCCGCCGCAAACGCCTGCACCAAACGAATCCCGTTAAATACTTCCGTCAGCAATGCCGCCAGATTAGAGGTTTGATTTTGGCTCCGGCGCGAAAAATCCAATAACTTTTCCCCAAACGCCCCGATCAACACCGCCATCAAAGGGCCAATCACCAATGCCGCCAAGGTCAACTGCCAATTGATGTAGAACATATAGCCCAACACCACAATCAACTGCAAAATACTGGGGACAAACTGATGAAAAATCTTGTTGATCACCTCCCCAACGCGATCAATATCCTCCGTCAGGCGATAGGATAAATCCCCCGTTTTGGCCCCCTCAAAATAATGCAAACTCAATCGGTGTAGATGGGCATAGGTTTGGGTGCGCAGAGCCATGGCAATTTTTAATGCCGCCTTTGCCATGAGGGTATCCTGCCCATATTGCACCATGCCCCGGAGCAGGAAAATCACTGCCCCTTTACCCGCCAGGTTAATGATGCCTTGAATATTGCCAGCACCGATATCCTTTGCCATATCCCCTGCCAGGATCGCCAGAATCGGCCAAAAGACGGTGAAGAGTGCTGTGCAGCAAAGGGCTTGGGCAATGGTGACCCGTTGGGGACGGAGATAGGGGATCAGCAGAAAATAGTTGGAACGGGAACGGCTTTTCAAGGGACTGGGGGGCGAAACGGTTGGCAGGTTTATAGTAAGCGATTCGGCGGATTTTCTTGAAAGAAAAATGCACTCAGGGGACTATCGGTGGCATGATGGTAGGCTATACCTTTACCTATTTTGTCGGCATCGATGAGTGTAGATTGGATTACCAGAGCGGATCGTCTCAGTGCTTTACCCCCCTATGTGTTTGCCCGTTTGGATGAGCTAAAGGCTCGGGCAAGGGAACAGGGCATTG
Source organism: Limnothrix sp. (assembly GCA_044355355.1). Taxonomy (GTDB): domain Bacteria; phylum Cyanobacteriota; class Cyanobacteriia; order Cyanobacteriales; family MRBY01; genus MRBY01. Next base: position 3,623 of record JBIKYI010000161.1, read on the forward strand.
ATTTAATTGATTTGGGCATGGGCAATCCGGATGGGTTTGCGCCCAGGGAGGCGATCGCCGCAGCTATTGATGCCTTTGAGACGGCACAATTCCATGGTTATCCACCCTTTGAGGGGACAGCCAGTTTCCGTAATGCGATCACCACTTGGTATAAACGTCGCTATGATGTCGAACTCAATCCCGACAGTGAAGCATTACCCTTGCTCGGTTCTAAGGAAGGTCTAGCCCACCTCGCCCTCGCCTATGTCAATCCAGGGGATACGGTGTTAGTTCCGAGTCCTGCCTATCCTGCCCACTTCCGGGGACCACTGATCGCGGGTGCAAAGATTCACGAAATTATTCTCAAGCCAGAGCAGGATTGGGTCATCGATCTCAGTTCCATCCCCGCAGAAGTTGCCCAAAAAGCGAAAATTCTCTATTTTAACTATCCCAGTAATCCCACTGCGGCAACGGCTCCCCGTCAATTTTTCGAGGAGGTGGTGGCATGGGCGCATGAATATCAGGTCATGTTGGTGCATGATCTCTGCTATGCGGAATTGTCGTTTGATGGCTATAAACCCACGAGTTTATTAGAAATTCCAGGTGGTCATGAGATCGGCGTAGAATTTCATACCCTCTCGAAAACCTACAATATGGCAGGCTGGCGTGTGGGTTTTGTGGTGGGGAATTCGGATATTATCCAGGGTCTGCGCACTCTCAAAACAAATCTGGATTATGGTATTTTCTCTGCGATTCAAAAGGCGGCAGAAGCGGCGTTAGGCTTACCGGATAGCTATATTCAAGGGGTACAGGAACGCTATCGGGAAAGACGGGATTGTCTGATCGAGGCTCTGGGGGAAATTGGCTGGAATGTCACCCCTTCTAAGGCGACGATGTATCTCTGGGTTCCGGTTCCCCCCAGTATGAATTCTACGGATTTTGCGTTGTATGTGCTCCGCATGACGGGGGTGGTGGTTACGCCGGGTAATGCGTTTGGTTCTGGTGGTGAGGGATATGTGCGGATGAGTTTGATTGCGCCCTGCGATCGCCTCCGTTATGCCATTGGTCTCTGGAAAAAGGCGGGGATTCATTTTGATATGCCTGCTCCAGAAAGTTAATAGGCTGATTTGATGTTAATTCTCAAGGTGGCGATCGCCCCTTATCGTTCCGTAAAATAGTAAATATGATCTAAAAAACAACAAAGAAGTCAAAACTATGAGTACACCCCCACTCCCTAAGCCGCAACTTGATCCGGCTCCCATTACTAGTGATCAGTACATGGAATTCACTCCAGAAAAACTGGAGCTATCGGGCGGTTTTTATGAATATGGTGGACAAGATTTTACGAGTTTTTATCTCGCTGTGCTCACCAATATGGGCGTTCAGAGAGTCGCCGAGCATATCTCCTTATCCCTTTTGCTAGAAGCAATTGAAGAGAAATATAAAAATCATTCAAAGCTAAATTTTGACAACGGAACAAACGAAGCTATGCTCAACCGTTTCAATCGTGGTATTGAAGATCTCAAAGCTGTTGCTGGCTATCTAGGATCATCTAATGACGAGACTTGAGGGAGTTTTAATACTTTAAGAAATGGTCTGGTATGTCGATAACTCAATTTGACCTAGTTGGGCGATCGCCTGCCAATTCATCACATCTTGGAACAGCACACTATAGCCGTCGGTATTGGGGTGTAAGCCATCGTCACAGAGGTGATCATTGACCCAACTTGTGCCGCGACTAAGCCAGAGATCGAAAATATCGAGGTAGGGAATATTTCGTTGTTGGCAAGCCTGTTTGGCAACTTCTTTATAACGGTGTTGATCGGCGTGGTTGAAATATAAACAATCGAGGAATGGCATTTTTGCTTCGTTAATGGGTACCATCCCTACGAATAAAACTGGGCAAAGGCTTTGGGCTTGGGTGAGTAGAGTCTCAAGATGGGCACTATAGCTCGCAAAGTCTGTGTAATTTTTGCCGTCGGGACGACCTAAACGGGCGGAATCATTGACCCCCACCGAGAGGATGAGTAGATCGGGCTGTTTGTTGCGCAGTTCGCCCCGTTGTTGAAATTCTGCTTTGAGGCGATCGCCTACTTGCTGTACATTATCGCCCCGCACACCGAGGTTGTAGAGGACGTGACCCGGTTGACTACCCATCCAGTGCAACCGCAGTTGATCCACCCAGCCGCCCCGCACCGGATCGCCGAAACCATACACCAGACTATCCCCAAACGCGATTACCCGTAGTGGATGTCTCTGGGCATAGGTCGGATTCACATGGGAGAAACTTAATGCTGTCATTGGCGATCGCCTAGATAAGAGTGATGACGTAGCTGACTTGTAACAAATCTACAAGCAAAAAGCAATATTCTCATTACTTTCTGTCTATCTATAGTCTTTTTCAATCATTGCTCTCAGGATTGTTTGGTTTAGCTTGCCCTGGGCGTTACGGGGGAGGGCAGCCACACAACACCATTTTTTCGGGATTTTGTAGCGACTGAGTTGATCGGCGATCGCCCCCTGCAATGCCGCCAAGGTCACCCCAGAACGCAGCACCAGCACCGCCGTAACCCTCTCCCCCCAATAGGCATCCGGTAGACCACAGACTGCCACATCCTGCACTAAACCCGTCCCCCGGATCACCGCCTCAATCTCCGTTGGGTAAATATTTTCACCACCACTAATAATTTTCTGACTTTGCCGACCCACAATCTGCAAAAAGCTAGCCTCGTCAAAGTAGCCCAGATCATCCGTTACTAATTGTTGAGGTTGATTAATCTGCGGGAAATAGCCAAAAAATAATGA
>JBIKYI010000162.1:0-6396 GCA_044355355.1 Limnothrix sp.
CGGCTTGGACGGTGGCTTTGGCGGAATTGCCGGGGAGAAGAAAAAGTTTTTCTGGGGTTGTCCAGTTGCTGCCGAGGGTAGAAAGCCACCAACCGAGTCCCCGACCGACGATCAGGCTGATGGTGAGGAGAACGATGCCTTGCCACCAAATCGCGCCGAGGGTGTGGATGGGAATGTTTGCACCCAGCATAACGAAGAGGATAATGGCGGCGATCGCCCAGAGTTGATCAAAGCTATGGCGGAGGAGTCTTGCTAGGGGCGGATCCTGGTGGGCAAGGCAGTAACCCAGGGACATCACGGCGAGGTAACCGGAAAAATAGGGGAAATGCTCCGCTAGGGGGATTAAACCCAGGGCGACACAGGCGACAATTAATGTGTTCTGGAGGGCAGTGTCGGTGAGTTGTTGTTGGGTGAGGAAATAGAGTAGAAGTTTGGCTGTGCCCCAACCGACCATTGCGCCGCCGATAATTTGCAAAGTTGCTTGGAGGGGAATTTTGGCGATCGCCCACCAGGATAAAGCAGCATCCCCATCCCGCACGAGGAGCGACAGCAACAGACTAAAGATTAGAAGTAAGACCGCATCCGAGAGGGCGCTACCCGTCAAAATCGCATCGGGAATCCCCTTTTTTACACCCCAACCCTGATTTTTGAGCTTAAGCATGGCGGGTACAATCACAGCCGGAGATTCCGCGCCCAAAATTGACCCCAACAATAAACCTGTCAGCCAGTCAAACCCCAGCCAATAGACCGCCACCAACGCCACCACAACCATTTCACAGAGACCGGGCAAAATACCGAGACGAATCGCCACAGAACCCTGTTCTTTTAATTTTTCCGCATCCAACCCCAAACCCGCCTTCATCAGGATCACCATCACGGCGATCGCCCTTAGCCCCGACAAATCCGCCAAACTCTCCACAGTGAGCCAATTCAGACCCGCTGACCCAATGAGCAGCCCCACCCCGATCATGCCCAGCAAACTCGGCAACCCCAAACGCCGCATCAACTGACCGCCCAGGAATCCCCCCAGCAGCATCGTAATCAGCAGCCCATTAAAATCCATCACTGATGTCTGATGTCTGATGACTGATCTGTCCCTCATCATCCAAAGGTGGATAGGGCAAATTTCTGGACTGATAATACTCCACCAACTCAGGATAACCCCACTCAAAAACCTTGCGCTGATAAAGTTCCGGGTCTAAACGGGGTTGCGCATAAAAACCCGCTGCGAGTCGTTGCCGTTGCGCCTCAAACAAAATCACCGCCGCTGCCACCGACACATTTAATGATTGCACCATACCCAACATGGGAATAATCACATGACCATCCACCATCTCTGCCGTTGCTGTGCTGACCCCCCAACGTTCCGCCCCCATGAGGATCGCCGTTGGTTGCGTATAGTCAATGTCACGATAGTCCACCGCCTGATCACTCAGGTGAGCCGCATATACCTTAAAATTTCTTGCCTGTAATTGGGCGATCGCCCCCTCCACCGTCTCATGGCGATGCAGATCCACCCATTTTTCACTCCCCTGAGCCACCTGGGAAAACGTCGGCAAATCTTCCCCAGCCACGACCCGATTCATCGTATGCACCTCCAGCACCCCCACCGCATCACAGGTGCGAATGATGGCAGACAGATTATGGGGCTTATGCACATCCTCCGTAATCACCGTTAAATCCGGTTGACGACGATCTAAAGTTTCACGAATCCGTTGATACCTTCTAAGCAACACAATAAAACAGGAGTTGAGACAACAGCAGAAAGGGTAATTTTAAGTGATTTGGGTAATATTGTCTTCCCAATTGCGCCCATCAAAAGCTTCAATCACAAACTCATCTAACACCACATCATCCAAACAGCGAAGATTCACATCTACTCCTTTCGGATGAGAACGGGGGTAATAAAACGAATGAACACCACAATGACGACAAAAAGTGTGCCGTGCTTGCCCAGTATTAAAACGATAAATTGTCAAAAAATCTTCCCCCTGGAGTAACTGAAAATCTGTCTGAGGAATGATCAAATGAAGAAAACCTTTCTTCGTACAAATTGAGCAGTTACAATCGAGCACTTTGAATTTTCTTACCGTCACTTGAAAAAGAACAGCTCCACAGTGACAACCGCCCCTATAGATTTTTTCTAAACCCTTGTCCTTCATCTCGAAAATTCCTCAAAAAATTGTTAAATCACAAAACTAACCGCCTCCCCCTGAGCCGCTTTCCAACTACGGGCATCGTAGTAAAGATCCGCGAGGGTAATGCTGTACAGTGCCTCTTTTAATTTCTCATGGAGACGTTGCCAAATACTAAAAGTCACCCAATCTTCTGCCTGTTCTGGATGGGGTTCGTGTTTGGGCAATGGTTCAATCGTTTCCCCAATTGCCTGGAGGATTTGTCCTAGGGAAATATCCTGGGGGGGAGATAGTAATTGATAGCCCCCCTGTGCACCTCTCACTGAACGCACGATTCCTGCCCGACGCATCTCAATCAACAGCTTCTCTAGGTAGGGAGCGGGTAACTGCTGACGTTTGGCGATCGCCCGGACAGAAGTGGGACCGAAATTTGGTTGCAGACTAATATCAAGTAGAGCCTTCACACTGTAGTGACCTCTTGTGGTGAGCTTCATGGCAAAAATATCAGAAATTTAAATAGGGAATAGCAAAAAAAATTCTATTTATTAAAAAAATATTTTCTATTTATTTTTTGAAAATAATGTATTATGAAAATAAGAAATTTAGGCTTTGGAAATATAAGGACGGTCAGCATTAGTTACTAAAATCAACTAGTACCATCCGATAGATCCAGTCTATCGTCATTTATTGCGTATTAAGTCAATGGCTACAAAAACAAAAAAAGAACCCCTAGTCGGTGATGCTTTGTTGACGAAAGTTAAGGAGCTTGAGAATCACAGCAAAGAAGAAAAGGCAAGAGAATGTGGATACTTTACCGTGACAAAAAACGGTGTTGAGCGGGTCAATATGATGAAGTTCTACAATGCGCTCATTGAAGCGGAAGGTGTAGAGCTTGATAGTAGTACGAATGCCCAAGGTCGTGGTGGTCGTGCGGCAACTTATCGTATCAGTGTACAGTCCAATGGAAATCTACTGATTGGTTCTGCTTACACGAAAAAAATGAGCCTAAAACCGGGTGATGAATTCGAAATTTCCCTGGGTCGTAAGCACATTCATCTAAAACAGGTTGGTGCTGATGATGAGGAGTAAAATCCTTTAAAGTTCTTCAAACTCTACGCTAAGTTTTGCAGTTTTGAACTCCATCTAAGGTCATAAACCTAAAGCAATAAACGATCGCCTGGGTGGTGGTCGTTTTTGTGTGCTTTGGTATATTGTTTTGTGTATTGTTTTTTGATCAATGAACGCCCAGTTGCCTTTGCATCGTCTTTGCATATGCAGTGATCTTCAGGCTATTGAGGCGGGTAATATTGCTGAATACGGGCGGCGAGTTGTGACCAGTTTCGTTGTTGGACAAGGGTTGCGGGAAAGAGATCGCTGGATAGACCCACGGCGATCGCCCCGGCTTGGAGTAGCGCTTGATAATTATCGAGAGTTACGCCCCCTGTGGGAATGAGGGGAATATGTCCCAGAGGTGCTTGCAGACATTGCAGAAATTGGCTGCCACCGACGGCTTTGATGGGAAATAGTTTGACTCCATCGCTGCCGTATTGCCATGCCTGCATAATTTCGGTGGGGGTGAGTGCCCCTAAGACCATGGGGATATTGGCTTGGTGGGCGATGTCTACGCAATGGGGGTCGCTGTGGGGACTGAAGGCAAATTGTGCGCCACTGGCGATCGCCTCCCGTAGCTCTGTGCCGCTGAGAATTGTGCCTGTGCCGATCTGGCAATGGGGATAACGGTCACGTAAGTCAGCGATAATCCGACTGGCTTGGTCGCTACTCCAGGTAATTTCGATGAGTTTTAGTCCCCCGGCAATGGCTGTTTCTGCCATCCGTAAACCTGTTTGCCAGTCTGTCGCACGAATAACGGCGATCGCCCGATATGTTGCGAGTTGTGCAAACCAATGGTGTTGGAGGGGAGTCATGGTTGTTGTAAGTTCGGGCAGATAGTGCCTGAGTTGCCGTCCTGCGCCGGAAAATCTTGCCAACCAGACAGAATACCCTGTAATTCCGCCCTCAGGGTAGAAAGTTCACGAATTTGCTCATTGATGGCGGCTAATTTATCAAGTAAATGTTCTTTGACGACACCACAGGGCAGGGTATTTTGGTCATGAATACCCAGAATTTCGCCAATTTCCTGCAAGCTTAAACCGAGGGCTTGGGCGCGACGAATAAAGGCTAAACGGTTCAACACTGCCGCTGTAAATACTCGGTAGCCATTGGGCGATCGCCCCATCACCGCCGTTAATAAATCGAGATCGGCATAGTAGCGGATGGTTTTGACCGGTAAACCGCTTTGTTTTGCCACTTCACCAATTTTTAGACGAGTTTCTAAACAAGGCTCCATCTCAGCTTCTACGCTTGTTTTTTGCTAGAGGTTGGGCTGGTAATTTGCCCAAGGGAGGTAGGGGTTGACCTGGTGTTTGACTCGGTGGCAAATAACGTCTAGGTAATACCCGATTTGCATCTAGACGCGCTTTTTGCAGTTGCGATCGCCGCACGACAAACGCCCCTAGGACTAAACCTAAACCAAGGGAAAATAAACTCCATTGACCATGGACACCACCAATTAAGCCTTCCATAATCCCCACTAACAGCAGAAAACTGGAGAGGGGTTCTTTGTTATATAGACGTTTGAGGGTTGTTTTCTTGAAAGTGGTTTTTAGGGATGTTTGGAGGGTTGTCTTTAAGGATGGTTTTTTCTTTGCTCGTCGAGCCATAAAATTTATGGGGTGATCGGGGACAGAATCAGTCAATTATGGGTCAAGTCTGCTCACTTCAGCTTAGCAAATTCGGATCGAAACGTTAGTTGTAGATGTTGTAAGTTTCGTCATTTGCCGACTCTGGGGAGAATTTTGAGGGCAGTAATCCCCATGGCGATCGCCCGAAGCCCGACCCCAAGCTTTAAAATACAGGCATTCATTTCGCCCCGACTGACATTGCCCCATCCATGAAGCCTAAGCTGTCCCTTGCAACTCCCTATCTATTCCTGCTGCCTGCCCTGCTCATCCTGGGTTTAACGGTGGCATTTCCGGCGCTCCAGGCTTTTTATCTCAGCTTTACGGAATATCAATATGATTTAACCGCTGCGCCCCGTTGGGTTGGTCTGAAAAATTTTTCGGTGCTGTTTAAAGACCCCCTCTTCTGGAAAACCATGGGCAATACGGTGCTCTATTTGCTGGGGGTGGTTCCGGTATTGGTGAGTTGTTCCCTGGGTTTGGCGATCGCCGTAAATCAGAAATTACGGGGCATTACTTGGTTTCGGGCGGCATTTTATACCCCGGTAATTGTTTCCCTCGTGGTGGCAGGCATTGCCTGGAAAGCGCTGTATGCTTCCAATGGGTTTATTAATCAGTTGCTTAAACAGGTGGGTTTCTCGACGGAAATTCCCTGGTTAACAGATCCAAAATTTGCCATCTGGAGCGTGATGCTCGTGACCATTTGGAAAGGGCTAGGCTATTACATGGTGATTTATCTGGCGGGTTTACAGGGCATTTCCCCGGAACTCTACGAAGCCGCTGCCTTGGATGGTTCCGACGGTTGGCGTAAGCATTTGGATATTACTGTGCCGTTAATGAAGCCCTATATTTTGTTGGTGTCGGTCATTTCGGCGATCGCCGCGACGAAGGTCTTTGAAGAAATTTTTATCATGACCCAGGGTGGCCCCCTCAATGCATCCAAAACCGTGGTCTATTATCTCTACGAAAAAGCCTTTAAAGAACTAGAAATTAGCTATGCTTGCACCGTCGGTCTGGTGTTGTTTTTGATCATTTTTGTCTTGTCGATTTTCAATCTAATACTCTCCCGCCAGACGAATCAACCACTCTAAAGTTTTAGGGAATTTAATTGACAGACTAACGGCGATCGCCCTTGATATTCTACAAGTCTTATAAATATGGAGAGATTAGCTCACATTCGAGTATGACTTTTGATTAATTACTTCAGCTCAAATTATTACTTAGTCGAATAATAAAACTGCGATAAAATCCTCAAAAGTGATACAGATACAGAGTAAGACAGAGCATGTAATCATCGTTACACTACCTGTGGTATTTTTAGCTATCCTTCTGTTTGTTTTTGTTTGTCCTTCAGTTTCTATCCGTGAAGAAGTGAGAAGCTGGATGAGAGTGATTGCTAATATTTTAATACCAGTATCCGTTGCTTTTCTAAATAATGAATTTTCCAGAAGAGCAGAAGATGCAAAAAACAAACGATCAGAAGAAGAAAAAAAGCTAGAGACCAAAGAGCTAATCAAAATCTT
>JBIKYI010000163.1:0-6395 GCA_044355355.1 Limnothrix sp.
GGTCGTACTGAGTCGCTCCATCAGTAAGTTCATTTTTTGCGTATTATTCAAAGACAATTCAATCTTTTCGAGATCAAAATTCACGCCCCCTAAGCCCAATTGACCCTGCTGCAACGCTTCCCAGGGAGTCAAACTGTAATTAATAATCGGCATTCCCAATAAATATCCCGCCAAAAAATGTCCCGCTTCATGGCGAACAATGCGTTTCCGTTCCTCTTCCGGCGTAAATAAATCGAGAAACAACGTTACACCCCGCCCCTTCAGTTGCAGAGTATCCACCGTCGTAATACCCATGATAAATACGGTGATGCCCGCCGGGATAAAGGGCGAAATATGCAAAATCCCCCCCAGCAAACTCGTCATGGTCATGAGAAACACACCGATGGCAATGAGGTTTAGGGCGGTTTGTTGCATAGGTTCCGGGACAGAAAAAAGGTTGATGAAAAATTTTATTGATTGGCTTTCAAGGTAGCGAAATCTGCGGGGGTGTTGCAATTAAACAGCATATTTTCTTCGGCTAAATCGAGTTCGTAAACCTGTTCTGTGGCTAACCAGCGCTGAAAGGAGCGATCGCCCCCTGCCACAAATTTTTCGAGGGATGTGATCGCCGTTGTCCGATAAAAACCGCAGAGAGGCTCATAAAATGATTTCCCTGATTGTCCATCTTGCTGCCGCACTAACGCTGCTTGGTAATGGTCGGGAATTTGTTCGAGTTGATTGATCCAGGTTTGCAACTGTTCGATTTGAAGATGGGGCAGATCGCAGGCTAACAGCAACACCCAATCATTTTCAGCTTGGTTTTGGATTTGCTCTCGTAAAAATTGCGTTAAAGCCATTAACCCGCCCTCCTGAAGCGGATCATCGAGCCATTGCACGCCTTGGGTGAAAATTTCTCGGTATTCCTCTCGCCAGGGAGTACTCACCCAAATTGCGGGGCTAAGTTGTCGGGCGATCGCCACCGTTGCCGCCAAAAAAGAAGCCTCCCCTAGCGGTAACAACGCCTTATCCCTGCCCATGCGCCGACTTTTCCCTCCCGCCAGAATCAGAATTTTTAGAGATTTTGTTAGGGACATATTGGCAATGGGTTGAACATTTTAGAAAGTTTTAGAATGGGAGGGTTTAAGCTCGATACTCCACTTATCAATTTGCCGAGTCTCACGAACCTACAGGCGATCGCCCCCATGATAGAACTGCGCAACTTATCGAAAATTTACGGCATGGGAGCAACCACAATTTTTGCTCTCAAAACCCTCAATCTCACCATTGAAACGGGCGAATATTGCTCAATTATGGGGGCATCCGGTTCCGGAAAATCAACCCTAATGAACATTATCGGTTGCCTCGATCAGCCTACCTCCGGCGATTATCTCCTCAACGGTGAAAATGTTGCCACCCTCAGCGATCGCCAACTTGCCGTCATCCGCAACCAAAATATCGGCTTTGTCTTCCAGCAATTTCATTTACTGCCCCAACTCAGCGCCCTCGACAACGTAATCTTACCGATGATCTACGGCAATGTCCCCCCCCAGGAACGCCGTGACCGTGCCGTCAGTGCCCTCACCCGTGTCGGTTTAGCCGATCGCCTCTATAACCGTCCCAACCAGCTTTCCGGTGGTCAACAACAACGGGTGGCGATCGCCCGTGCCCTCGTGAATGAACCCCTACTCCTCCTCGCCGACGAACCCACAGGCGCACTCGATTCCCGTACCACCCAAGAAATCCTCGATCTCTTCGGCGAACTCCACCAATCCGGCATGGGCGTAGTGATGGTGACCCACGAAATCGAAGTTGCCAACCAAACCCCCCGCATCATCTGGCTCAAGGACGGCGAAGTGATCCATAGCCACCTCACCCCCGCCGAAATGCGCACCGTAACCATGACCTACATGGCATAAAGACAGCCTCAATGGTGCTTATCAGTCCTCAATGAGCCGTCAAAAAAACGTTTCACACCAATACATCATCAAAATCGTCACAAAAACAAATGAGCGATTTTCCAAATCATTTGTACAATCGTAAAATGAATTCTTAAGCTGTCACTAATCGTTCTCATCGTAGTTCTTTAGTGATTTTTAAGAATTTATTCAGGAATTCATTATTTAAGTAGGGAATTTAAAAATACCCAAGGATACCAACAAACAGCCCAAATAGCAGGGCAATTTGTGGGATTCGGTCGATAACAGTCGAATTTTTAGCCATCCCTTGATACACTTCAATCAAGACTCTCATCTGTCAAGTTGTCAATTGCGCTGCTACTTGCCTAGATTTCAAAAATTATGAGCCATCCCAATTCCCCGTCCCCCAAGCCGAATCCCCTCGAAACAGAGGCATTTTTAGAGGATTTATCGTCTCCTGTAATCGATGTGATCGAGGTTGAGGCGATCGCCAATGAATCTCACGAGTCGATTGACTTTGCAGCCATGGCGCTCCTGTCCGATGAAACAAACGAACAGCCTGAAGCGGCGGATGGCTTTCTACTAGCCCGTAAATTGCGACAAAACAACCGTGAGTTAGTACAAACCGTTGTCCAACTCGAACAAGCCCTCGCCGAATCCCAGGCAAGACTTCAAGAACAAATCTCCCGTAGTCGTAGTGCCGACTCCCTCATCACCCAACAGGCGGACAACATCAGTGGGACTCAGGCAGAAATCGATCACCTCAAGGAAGACTTAGACCGAGCCAACCAGGAACTCCGTGAGCATCGTTCCCTCGTGACTCAGCTCAAGCAGGAATCAAGACGTAATCAGACCCACCTCGCCCAAGTAGAACGGGAATGTACTCTACTCCAAGAGTCCTACAAAGAGCAGCAAAATAAACTCATTGCCGCTGAACAAGAAATTCAAGATCTCCAGGCTCGGCTCCAGCGTCAACAGCGCTACAGTATGGAATATAAAATCGCCCTGGAACAACGGGGGATTGTGGGAGAAACCACCCGCGAAGAACTGCCCCAGCCCACCGCTAAACCAATGCCTAAGGTCAGTCGCATTCAGCCTTGGTCTAGTCAAACTGCCCCAGTAAATATGTTTCCGGCGATCGCCAAAGAAGAAGCCCCAAAACCTTTGCCCAACCTGGAAACATCTGTCATTTTGCCACCAGAAATTAACAAAGATTTAGAAAAGCAACTACAAGCCCTGGAAGTGGAAATCGAAACCATGTCCCAGAAAGTACAGGACTCCTCGACAAATTCTGTCATCCAATTTCCTGACTTTGCAACTCCCGTTCCCTCCAGAACACGGACACCACAAGTCCCAAGCTTCCAGACCAAACAGCCGGCTACCACGGCAAATAAACCAACAACACAGACGAGTCTAGCTCTCCCCAATCATCAGAATTGGCCATCTCCCACCTTAAATCCCCTGCGTCCCGCGAAGAAAAGAGCCTCCCTCGCTGCCGTAGATCTCCCTAGTTTTAATCGCCGTTAAATCTGACATTTCCTATTTCCCTGATGCTCGGTTGATTGTCCAGTGGCGATCGCCGAGCATTTTTGTCACAATATTCGTCGCAATAAATATCGCAATATTTGTCAAAATATATTACACCTCTTGATCTGACACATCCCGTACCGTCACACCGATCATTTTTCTCCTCCCCATATTTCTTTATGTCAGCAGATCTGCCCGTTAACCTCGCTAAAATCGTCAGCCGTTTCCAACGCAAAACCGATCCCAAGCAAAAATATCAACAACTGCTCTGGTATGCCAGCAAACTAGAACCTATGGCAGAGGCAGAAAAAAACCCTAACAACAAAGTCCATGGCTGCGTCTCCCAAGTCTTTATCACCGCCGACTACAAAGGAGGACAGATCACCTACCATGGCGACTCCGATGCCCAGCTTGTTAAAGGCTTAGTGGGACTCCTGATTACAGGCTTAAACGGCTTAACCCCCCAGGAAATCCTCCAAGTGACCCCCGATTTTATCGAACAGACGGGTTTAAACGTAAGTCTTACGCCGTCCCGTGCCAATGGTTTTTATAATATTTTCAAGATGATGCAAAAAAAAGCCATGGGATTTGAGGTGGCGTTACAAGAAAGTAATAACCCTTAAATGACCGTTAAATGAGAAGATTTTTGATATCATTTACGATATGTAATGTTGTTTGTAAAAAATTTAATTTAAAGTTATGGCACTTTTTGGTTTATTTGGCGGCAATAAGAATGAGTCCAAAACAGGCGACTTTTTCCTTGAGTTCGAAGATGCTCAGACCCTAGGCGACACTGAGTACATGAAGCAACCCAAGACGATCAAGCGTACTTTTCCTAAGCTCAAAGGCAACCAGGGCAAGACCATTGTGACTCAAGTGTCCGCTGAGAACATGCGCGATGTTGACCCCAATACTGCGACCAGTCGCGTTAGCTCCTTTGCTCCTGCTGAAACTTCCTCTGCTCCTGCTGAAACACCTGCTGAGACATTCCAACCACGTCCTAATCTCAAAGTGGATGGTGGCATGGACATGTTCCGTAACATGGCGAAAAAGATTAATCGCTAAGTTCATTTTTCTTCAACTTGGCTTCAGCTTGATTTGAACAGAATAAATTAGCTGATCACTAGCAGGCATTGTTATAAAAAAAAGGGATAATCGCTATCCCTTTTTTTGTGTTTATTTTGCTTGATGGCGGCTCTATCGCTCTAGGCGAGGGCTGCCATGGAAACTTTCCCGGCGATCGCCTGGGCAATCTTCACGAGGGCGATCGCCGAAGCAGACTCAGGCTGAGCAATCACAATCGGCGTACCCGAATCTCCCCCTTCCCGCAGCGCAATTTCCAGGGGCACACAACCAAGCAACGGCACCCCCAATTCCTGCGCCGTCTTTTCACCCCCTCCAGAACCAAACAAGTCATACTGCTTATCTGGCATATCAGGCGGAATAAAATAGCTCATATTCTCCACAATGCCCAACACATTGACATTCATCTGCTGGAACATCTTCAGACCCCGGCGAGAATCCAACAGCGAAACCGTCTGGGGAGTCGTCACAATCACCGCCCCTGCCATCGGCACAGCCTGAGCCATCGTTAACTGCGCATCCCCTGTACCCGGCGGCATATCCACAATTAAATAATCCAACTCCCCCCAATTCACCTGGTAGAGAAATTGGCGAATAATACCATTCAGCATCGGTCCCCGCCAAATCACAGGTTGATCCGGATCAATTAAAAATGCCATCGAGACCAGCTTCACACCATGGTTAAATTCCGGTTGGAGAATATCCTCGCCCCCCGTTTTATCCACCTTGACCTGTACCTCACCAATCCCCATCATATTGGGCGCATTGGGGCCATAGATGTCCGCATCCAGTAAACCCACCTTCGCACCAGATTGAGCGAGAGCAACAGCTACATTCACCGCCACACTGCTTTTACCCACCCCCCCCTTACCACTGGAGATGGCGACAATATTTTTTACCTTGTCGATGCCCTGTTGATTTGGCAGGGATTTTTGTTGGGGGGTTTCTGCCGTTACTTCCACTTCCACCGACTCCACACCATCGAGGGGCAATACCGCTTTTTTACAGTCCTCGATAATAAATTCCTTTAGGGGACAAGCTGGCGTGGTGAGTACTAGGGTAAATTTGACCAAGCCACCCTCAACGGTGACATTGCGGATCATATTGAGATCCACCAAACTTTTTTGGAGTTCAGGGTCTTGGACAGGGCGGAGGGCTGCGAGAATTGCTTGGGTATCTGCCATAACGAAGTTAGTTTAATGAGGGGGCGGTGTAGCGATGCGTCGAAGTATTAATGAGAATTAATCAGACTTTTCTGGGGCATGGGAGTGGATACGGATCCCCACAAAAATGTCGTAGAGAAAACTCAGGAAGTCTTTGCCCTGAAGGAGTCCGAGGGACTGGGGGGAACCCTTTTCGTCCAAGAGGGGTTTGATGTCGTAATAGGCGGGTTGATATTTATACCAGGGGATTGAGGGCCAAAGGTGATGGACGAGGTGGTAATTCTGACCCAAGATCAGCATGTTAAGGATTTTGCCGGGATAGACTCTGGCATTTTTCCAGCGATCGCGCTCCTTGAAAGGGCGGTGGGGTAAGTAATCGAAGAATAATCCGAGGGCGATACCGACCACTAGGGCAGGTACAAACCAGAAGTTCATGATATAGCCGATAAAGCCATACTGGATGCCGAGGTAGACAATAACACCGAGGAAAGCGCGGCTTAAAAACCATTCGAGTAGTTCGTAGTTTTTCCAGAGTTTGCGCTTAAAGAAAAAGATCTCATGGTAAAAAAAGCGAGCTGCAATCATCCAGAGGGGGCCACCGGTGGACACGTAATGATCTGGGTCATTTTCGGGATCGTTCACGTGGGCGTGGTGTTGGAGATGAACTCTGGTGAATACGGGGAAGGCAAAGCACAGCATTAGGGCGCTGGCGTGACCTAAAATGGTG
>JBIKYI010000164.1:0-6383 GCA_044355355.1 Limnothrix sp.
TTGCTTAACATCAGAATATCCTTATGAGTCCCTCTTCAGAAAGACCCTAGCTGTTGCACTTCATACTTGAATTGGCGTTTGTAAAACGGTTTTTGCAACTTGTTCACAGGATGAACCAATAAAATTTCCATTTACACCACTCACAAAGGTGATAGATTTTAAGTCATACTGACTGGCTTTAAAGGCAGCATGATCGATATCCTGCTCACTGAATTGCTTATCTTTCACTTCAACTGCTACAAAAATCTTGCCATTCTTTTTAATATCAATATCTGCGACCTCATTGGAAGATGCACCACTTTGATTCACTGGATGAACAATCACCTCAAAATCATCAAATTGCTCAAAATAGATGGATAAAATAGTTCCCGTGATAATTGCCGCAACTTGTCCTTCGATAGATTTAGTGACAAAGGCATTCACAAATTCAATTACTTTTAAATGAGCATCGGATGATTGCTGAATTTCAGGCAGGAGTTCATTGCGAGTTGTTTGTTTGGCGATCGCATATCGTAAAGCAATACATAGACTATTAAAAGCTTGTTCCTGAGTTTTTAGCCCAGATAAAACCTGATGTAGTGTGAGCAAAAGTTCCCTGTCTTTTCCAGCTCGTACCGCATTGGATGGAGATATTGTCGGAAAGCGAGCGGGTTTATTGAGAAAAGGCTCATTTGAACCCCCTAAAGAACTCTTTAATAATTGCCGCTCTAGGGGCACAATAACTTTATGGCACAAACTTCGAGCATCGTAAGCACCCTCAACATCTGCTCTAGCTTGAAGAGCCAAAGCATTGATATTTGGATTCGTTGCTTTGCCTAAAAGCGCAGTTATGAGGATATATCTAAAGGTTAGATGTTTGCCCTGAATGATTGATCTGATCTCGTCATTCCATTCGATCACTGGAATTTGTCGAGAATCATCCTGCGCGATCAAGATTGCTTCCCTGAAAAGTTGCTCGGCTGCTTTCTGCTCAACGATCGCCTTAGCAAGACCCATGCTCAACCTCTGAATTGGCAATCAGTGCGAAAAACTCAACTGGATCAACTCCTGTCGCCCTAACCCAACGTATTGTTTCTAGAATATCGATCCGGCGTTCCCTACGTTCGATTTTAGAAATATCTGGCTGTGCCAAACCAATCTCTTGGGCGATCGCCTTCTGGGAGATCTTTGCCTGCTCCCTTATATAAATGAGTGCATCAACGATCCTGTGATATTCAGGATCATGAATACTTGAGAGAGACTGCTTTTGACTTTCCATAACCTAAATCTTGATTTGAAAGGATAAATATGCCAAAATCGCATACATGAAACAGAAAAAAGCTTTATCCGGACTTTCCCTTTTCTCTGGCGCAGGAGGCATGGACGTTGGATTTATCCGTGCAGGAGTTGAGGTTGTCCGTGCCTATGAGATTGATCGGGATGCTTGCCTTACCTATGCCGCTAATCACCCTTCAGGAATCATTGAATGTGCTGATATTACAGAAAAATTGATCGAAATGCGTCAATTTGAGGGCGTTGATCTGGTCTTTGGGGGGCCACCCTGTCAAGGCTTTTCTGTGGCAGGAAAAATGAATCCTGATGATCCACGCAGTCAATTACTGTGGGTTTTTATGAAGGCTGTCGAGTTAATAAAACCTAGGGCTTTTATCTGTGAAAATGTTAAAGCACTCGCCGTTCTTGAAAAATGGGCTGATGTTCGTCAAAGACTGTTCACTCTAGCTAGTCAATTAGGCTATACATATAAGCTTGTTGTTCTGAATGCATCCGATTTCGGCGTACCACAGTCACGGGAAAGAATGTTTTTCATTGGATTTCAAGATGTTGAAGATCTTAGTTTTTTAGAGAAACAATTTGAACAATACCAAAAGCCATCCCCAACCGTTAGAGATATTTTTTTACCTCTCGGTGTCGCTGGTTCTAAACATAATCAACGAGTTTGTAATGCAAAGGTTACCCTTGCAGCAAAACCTGTGATGAGGCGATCGCCCTATGCGGGAATGCTGTTCAATGGTCAGGGAAGACCGTTAAATCCTGATGGTTACTCATCGGCTCTCCATGCTTCAATGGGTGGCAATAAAACACCGATTATTGATGAAGAACATTGCTATTTTGGTCAAGACAGTTGGGTGGAATGGTATCACAGTTATTTAATGCAAGGCGGTAAACCTCTATCTTTAAATACTGCACCGAAAAGACTTAGAAGATTAACGATTGACGAAGCACTAAGAATACAAACATTCCCCCATGATTACCAGTTTGTCGGTAGTCAAAGCTCCATTTATAGACAAATTGGTAATGCTGTTCCTTGTGACTTAGCTAATGTTGTTGCCAAAGTTGTCCGAGATTTTGTTGAACAACCGGCAACAAGCGACTTATTTCCTTCAATAAATCATCGGGTAGAACAGTTAAAGCTAGCAATTTAACGACCGACTCACTCCGCCGCAGGGGGTTCAGGAATGGTCACATCGATCGCCGTGATCTCGTCATACAGATCAGTTAGGGGCGGCTTCATTGCCCCAGCATTCCCCACCACCAACACCGTTAAGTCCTCCGGCTTGAGATATTCCTGGGCGACCCGCTGTACATCGGCGATCGTCGTTGCCCGTACCCCCTGCTCATATTGGAAAATAAAATCTGGCGCGTAACCGTAGTACTCATAGGTCATCAGGCGAGAAAGGGTTTGCCCCGGATCCTCAAAATTAAACACAAAGGAATTTAGGATCGACTCCTTCGCATTTTTTAATTCCTCCTCCGTGATTGGCTCCTCACGAATCCGTTCCAATTCAGACTTGAGCGCTTTCAAAAATGGGACTGTCGCCTCTGAACGGGTCGAACCTCCCGCAATTAAATAGCCTGGATGATCATACTGGGGACTCCAAACGCCATACACAGAATAGGCAAGCCCCTGGCGGGAACGAATTTCATTGAACAAACGCCCCCCAAACCCATTAATTACGCCATTCATCACAGAAATTTGTGGGTAATCGGGGTTATCCAGTTGTCCTCCTGGATGTCCCACCAAAATATTGCTCTGGGTGAGTTGGGGCTGATCCACCAAGAAAGTTTTTCCTAACGCCGCCGTGGGCATAACGGCTGGGGGGGTTAAGTCCATTTCGGTTGTTGGATTTTTCCAGGTCGCAAAATTCGCCTCAATTTTTGCCTTCGTCTCGGCAATATCAATGTCACCGATAATCCCCAAAATAATTTGGTCGGGACGCACGTAGCTTTGGTAGAACTTAATCAGGTCATCCCGTTCAATGTTCGCCAGGTTTGTATATTCGATGGTGCGGGCGTAGGGACTGGTTGCGCCGTAGATGAGTTTGCTAAATTCCCGTGAGGCAATATCACTTGGGTCATCATTCTGACGGGCGATCGCCCCAGAAATTTGTCGTTTTTCGAGGTCAATTTTGTCTTGGGGAAAAGCTGGTTTTTGTAGCACTTCAGCAAAGAGATCAAACACCAGATCAAAATCTTCCTTGAGGGCACTAAAACTCGCGCTACCGGAATTTTCCCCGATGCCCGTTTCGATGCTGGCAGCTCTCTGTTCGAGGATTTCGTTGAGTTCATCGGCAGCATGGTCGGTTGTGCCACCACTGCGCATTACTGACCCTGTGATTTCTGCTAGACCGACTTGATCGGCGGGTTCATATCTGGAGCCAGTGCGGATAATGGCGGAACCCCCCACGAGGGGCAGGGTATGGTCTTCCATCAGGTAGATCACCATGCCGTTGTCGAGTTCGTAGCGTTCGTACTCCGGCAGGGTAATTTCTGGAAGGGGCGGAAATTCAAGTTGGTCATATGCCTTGGGGGTAAGGGCGATCGCCTGACCGTGGCTACCAATCACCGTGATAGTCAACCCTACGCAAAACAACACCACACCCCGTCGCCACCATTTACCAAACGAGAGACGCGGTTGAGTAGAAAGTTGAGCAGACCAAGGATTCTTCATGGGATAACTGGTATGTGGGCTAGATACGGATGCGCGAGGACTATGGGCAGGATGGCGTTCTCCTCTCTTGAAATTCTATCAGTAGAGTCTTTTCTTTGCCTGGGTTCCTCTTTTCTTCCAGAAATTATGCCGTCTGCCCAAACAAAGCATCTCCAGAAACCACTAGACTTGCCGATCATTTACTGCCGGGATCACCGTTGCCAACCGAACAGAGTAGGCAGCATTGGCTAATTTAATATCAAGCGCCTGGAGCCGCTGTTGCAACCGTTGCAAAACATTTAAATAGATAGGACGGTAATTTTCAGTAGCACACCAAGCCTTGAGATCAACCCGAATCGAATAATCATATTGGGCATTCCAAGGACAAGATAAACTTGGTGCGGGATCCTTGAGCACATCTGGATGAGCCTCTGTTAACTCGAACCACATCGTTTTTAGTTGGTCAATATCCTGGGTAAATGGCACAAATAACCGAAAGACTAATCGACGATTTTCCGAGTGGGTGTAATTGATAATGTCCCCGCCCCAAACAGCATTATTCGGGAGGATAATTAGGTTGCCATTGGTGTCCCGCAATTTCGTATTCACCAGGGAGATCGTTTCCACAAAAGCAACATGACCTTGGATTTGGATTTCATCCCCCACATCAAACGGCTTATTAATGAGGAGCATTAAGCCACTGGCAAAATTACCGAGATTGCTCTGGAGGGCAAAGGCAAGGACAAAACTAACGCCCCCAAACAACGCGAGGATTGGTCCCAAACTCACACCGAGGGAAGTCAGGGCAACCAAAATGCCGATGACAAAGCCACCCCGCTGCACAACAATCACCAAAAAATCCCTGAGTAAATAGGAGACACTCGTGGTTTTTGTGAGAAAGTGTTCCACAACTTTGGACAGGACATAGGCAATAATCACCGAAAGAATCAGTATCCCGACAAAGATCGCTAACTGATTCCTGAGTCGAACACCTCCTTCCTTAGAGTTCAGCCAACCGACAATACGAACTTGGAGAGCTTGGACATCACGGATATCAAATTCGGCAGAAATCACATCATTCATGTAGGAGCGATACTTACTGGAATCGCCTTGTTTATTATCAAGTTCATTGAGGATGATTTTAAAACGATCAACAATCTGTACTTCTTCTGCTTGTAGCTTGACGACATTAGCTAATAGTTGGCTTTTAAATTCCCGTTGAATAAGTGATGCTCGTTCGAGTTGATTTCGAAGCTTTTCAATACTGTCAATAAGTTCTTCTGTGTCTATATTAGATTGATCTCTAGCTGTATTTCTAATTATTTTTTCTATTGCTTGTAATTCAATTTCAATATCATCGAGAATTTGAATACTATCAATAGATTGAGAAAGATGATCTTTTTCTGCATCGAGGGAAAGATCTTCAATGTTGGCGATCGCCATGGCTGTTTCAATAATCAGATCTTCGAGTTTTTTAATCGAATTATTAATCGTTAAATATTCTTCTGATTGAGGCACGACATCATTTAATTCTGCCTGTAGTTCGGATAATTTGAGAAATGATTTTTCGAGAATATCGCTATTTTTAGTAACCTCTTGATAATCATTAGTATTGATATTTGGATTAAATCGAGCACTGAGGGATTTTTCTAACACTTCACGGGCGATCGCCATTTTCTCCGAGATTTTTGCCTGGGCTAATTCCGCCTGTAACTTCTGATCTGCCTGAAATTCGTCCATGCTTTTAATTGCTAGACGAACCGCATCTTCTCCCTCATACAATAACTTTTTTCCTGCTTCTAGTTCATCTAGAGCTTGATGGTAAGCCGGTGAATTCGGTTTCATTTGGGACAATTTTGTTTCAGCTTTAATAATGTCAGCTTCAGCTTCTTCAAGCAGTTTGTTCGCAATTTTTTCTTCTTTTGTTGCTATGTTTTCAAGCTTAATTGATATCTCTGTTTCAGCAATATGCTGTGCTTTTTCTCTTAATAACAAAAACCAAGCTGCGGCTTCTATTTCTAATTCCGATAGGGTTAAAGGCTTAACTAATAATACTAGTTGATCTAAAGGCATAGTAATATGCTTAACAGTAACTGCACCAGAAGGATCAATATTATTCGTGAGTTCCGAGGCAACCAAAATAGATTTAGGGCTTGTTTGCGCTTCCTCTGGGGAAACAATGGTATCTCCCTGTTGTTCCGTGACGACAGCTTCAGAAAGTACAGCGGTCGGTGTGGCGATCACTCCCAAGATCAAACAAATAATTGTCAATTTTTTTTGTAGATATTTTGGGAAAGAATGTTGTTTTTTCATGTTTTTTGTATTTTCAATAGGTTATCAAGCGCCAATTCAAATTTGAAGTGCAACACCTAGGGTCTTTCTGAAGAGGGACTCATAAGGATATTCTGATGTTAAGCAAAACAATAAGAAATCCCTATGAGTTACACCCATTTTA
>JBIKYI010000448.1:0-3315 GCA_044355355.1 Limnothrix sp.
TAATTCTTGTTGAATAGTCGGGCGAGTCTCTATTTCAGTTTCAACATCACGTTGTATCGCATTAATATTACTCGCATCATTTTGAATAGAAGGTGATTGAATAGTTTCTGTTGGAATATTTAATTCCTGTTGAATGGTCGGGCGATCGCCGCTCTCTATTTCAGTTTCAACATCACGTTGTATCGCATTAATATTACTCGCATCATTTTGAATAGAAGCTGATTGAATGGTTTCTGTTGGAATATTTAATTCCTGTTGAAGAGTTGGGCGATCGCCAGTTTCTATCCCAGTTTCAACATCTCGCTGTATTGAATTTGTATTGTTGGAATTATCCTGAATAGTAGATGATAAAGATGAATTAGATCGGAAAAATGGTGAAGTCTGAAAAGTAGTATCAATTTCTTCAAAATCATCAAGACTATCGACATTTGATTGGAATATTTGAGGCTGTAAAATTGTCAAAGGTTCAGCACCCAAGGGGCGCATAAACCTTAACGCAGGTAAATGCAATTCCGACTGTAATGGCTCAGAGGTCACTCGGATATTATTATCAGCTTCAGTAGGAGAATTAGCCATGATTTTTAATAATCAATAGTCAGTTAGAATCTTAACTCTTTGCACCAAAAGTACCTGTTGCGTCTCGACTCAAATCAACCAGCGCACTACCACCACTGGGTTTACTATTGACCTGTAAGCCCTCAAAAGTAATCGTCAACTCTTCCACAGCTACAGAATTACCTTCTGCCTGAAAAGTAGGTGTTTTCCAAGCAATAGGAATTGCCCCGATTAATGTCCAGGATTGCATTGTTTCCCCAGCCTGATTGAAGACAATAATCGTAATATTACGGCGCGTTTTTTTCTTCTTCACTGGATCTAATAACTCATTAAACCATTTCCAAAAGGTAATATCATCCGTAATGCCACGCTTTAGGGTAATATCTCCAAATTTGACATTTTTTAAAAACACCCGTTGTTGATCATTTACGCCACCCTCATTTGTAACCGAAGAATCCTTTTCAATAGAAACATCTAAGCCAGAACATTCCGAAAAACATGCAGCTAATTCCCCACCGATTTCCACATAAAATCGATTAGCCGTCACATAATTCATGGGGTTAATTTCAGTCATTGTCCCTAACTCCTAAACAAACCAAATTGCTCACGTTGATTGCGAATGTCCTGTTCCATCAACTCATACACGCGATCGCCCAACTGACGTAATGCCGCCGGATCTTCCAATAACGCTTCTGCCAAATCATACAATTCCGTACTATCCCTATCTTCTTGCCCCAGAGATAACAAATCAATCGGTGCTTGATATGCTCCAGCACTCAGCCCAATCGTCGCCGGAACATCATGGATAAACTCCCCCTTGAGCTTCCGTAACGCACTCAGAAGAGACTCATTATTAGCAAAAGAAGGCATAATTTTTAGGTCAAATTATTAGTCGAAGCCCTTCAATTTTGTCAAATAAAGCCATTGACAATCATTGATCTGTGACGATTCTTATCCTTTCACTATTCCACTTAAAATCATCGCCAGGGATTTGCTGTTCACTTTTCTGTCATTACTTCATCACGATTCCTGTTGTGCCGTAGCACGAGCGCGAGGTGAAGGCGGCATAATCGGTGCACCATCCACCGCCTGTGACCAAATATATTCATCACTCGACATTGGCAAATTATTAGATGAATTAGCACTAACAGACTTAGGAACAGGAACCGGATTAGGGGCGATCGCCTCACCCCCCCCAGCATTAGAACTAACCTGCGGCAAATTGTTCGGCAAATTCTCCGGCAGATGGGTCAAATCATTAATCTGACGATAAAAAGTCTGAAGATAATCCAAATCCCTTGTAAAAAAATTCTCAACAACCCCAGGAGTCACCTCCTCCAGAGAACCCAACCTCACAATCACACGGGACAAAATCATCACCGTCGCATAGGCAGGATTTGACTTCACACGAGGATCACGCAACGGCACAATTTCATCCATTGCCCTGGACAAACGCATAATGCCCCTCTGGTGGATAGTACCATTCTCATCTAAATACCCCTTAGGCAAAATAAATTCAAACTCAGTCTGCATCGATCCTCCATTTGCCCCTGCAAAATTTGACCTGTCCTCAAGCCATTATGAAGCCTTTTATTGACTTGTACTAACTACTTATATTGAACCCGCTTAAACGAATCAATCGCCAACTCCACTTCTTCAATCTCGAAATCTTTATTACTCACCTTCAAATCCCCGATCTTATAACTCATCGGCCAAGCCCCAGAAAACACAAACCTCGCCCGTTCCACCGAAGACTGATCATAAATGACCAAATGACCATCAAACCGTTGCCCCTTACCATTTTGTGAATCCCGACTGGTTCCATCCCCAGCCCATTGACCCTCAGCCACCCTCGCAAACCAATTCCAGACAGTCATCGAAATACTCAAGCCACGGCGCAACGTAATATTATCTGTCTTAAGATTTCCTGGAATTTTTGTGCGTAAAACACGCCCCTTCTTGGCTTGGGGCTGGCTCCCTGCCTTTTGCCCCCAGGATTGCGGCGACACTTCCGCGATTTCGATGATCTCTTGAGTCACCTTGAAACCTTGGCATTCCATAAAATAGCCATCAATTTCCTTGCTGCCATCCAATTGAATACCAACATAAAACTTCGAATCAGATAGAATTTCCGGTGTTAAGGTTTCTTGCTTTTTTTTCGCCATAATATCTTTGTCTTTGCCAAGCTCTTGCCAAAGAATTCCCAAAAAGAAAGTGAGGGCGAAGTACTAATAAAGTGTCTATCAGAATTGCCCATCAAAAGTCCCGATAAAATGTCTATCTCCGCCACAAATGGACGGAGCAGAACGAAACAGTTTCCTTGGCATACATTAGCCTCGACACAAGCAAAGTGCCAGAGCATCAGACCCCAAGAAATCTCATTAAACGAAACCAATAGCTAAACCAAATAAAACTAGACCACTGACAGTCCAGATCATTAGTTTAGACAGATAGTTTTAGATGGATAGTTACTTACTTAACCCGAAGCAGAGACTCATAAACTAGCTCCACCGTTTCAGTCGCTAAATCAGTACTACCCGCCTCAAGTTTACTCGATGCATAACTAGATGGCATCAACCCAGTCATATTCCAACGAGCCGCTTCACCACCAGCCTGGTTATACAAAATGATCGAACCCGTCTTACGTTTCGCCTTCCAATCCAGAGAAGAACCACCACCCTTAATCGATTCAGAATGGGAATCTTCATACCATTTCATCAGACGATTGTCCTCAACGGTGTCAACAAATTCCACTGTTAC
>JBIKYI010000502.1:0-3024 GCA_044355355.1 Limnothrix sp.
TGCTGCATCCTGTTACCGTGGCTTGCATCTGAGATTTTCCGCCCTTGGTCACACCAAAAGGAAGCGTATCCCCAGCAACCTCAAGGGTGACACCAATGCCACTCACCTTTTTGACCACCAAATCATCTAGTCCATCAATCTCAACATAAAACTTTGAGCATGCCAAGACTTCTTTATCTGCCATCGATTTACTCCTGGAAAACTAAAATTCTAAAAACTCAACTGAGTACAAATTAATTAATTTATCGAAAACTAATTTAGTTCGAAAAATTGACACAAAGCAAACAAAAAAAATATCGACCTAAACCGACGAAATTTAGAGCCTTATTTTTCCCTGTTAATCTGTTCACACACAATTTCAAAAGTTTCAACAGCCAAATCCTTACTATCTGAAGCAAAATCAGAAACTTTATAGGACTTCACCCAAGCATTCGTCAGACTCCATCTCAGAATCTCCGCGTCAGCCGAGTCATAGGCAACGATCGCCCCATTTTTGCGATTGTCCTTCCATGCACCGTCCCCACCTTCACTCTTCGGCAAAGTCGCCTTCATCCAATTATAAAAATCCATATCCGCCTCACAGAGGTAAACCTCCAAGGTGACATTCGGGTTTTGTTCAAAACCAGATGAAGTAGACTGCCATAGGGTTTTACCATCCTTAGTGGAGGCTAACGGCTTTTCATGACCAGCAGTTTGTCCGTCAAATTTCACTTCAGAGACACTCTTCACCATCTTTTCAGATAGTCCGTCGAATTCTACATAAAATCGACTAGTTGGAATCGGCTTTAATTCAGGCATATTTACTTACCCCCATGGATCAATACTTACTTAAGACTTACTCAAGTCAATGATTTATAAATGACAACAATTGGTGAAAGCTAGGCGGTGGGAGCAACCAATAAAGAATTAACAATCCCACCACCCATCGATGCGCTAGTAACAGTTACGCACTAGGTGCCCACTGACTGACTCGGAAGATCACAAATTCTGCCGGACGGACTGGGCTGATACCAACCTCAATATATAGTCTGCCCATCATCATTGTGTCCGGGGTGTTGAGTTCGCCATCACACTTGACATAGAAGGCTTCTGCCGGAGAACCACCAAACAAAGCACCCTGTCGCCAGAGACCTTCGAGGAATCCGGAAACCGTGCGCTTCACTCTTTCCCAGAGATCCATATCATTAGGTTCAAAAACAACCCACTGCGTACCGATCTCAATGGACTTCTCGATATAGCTCATCAAACGGCGCACAGGAATATAACGCCATTGGATATTGCCAGGATCAACCAAAGTTCTTGCACCCCAGATGAGATAACCCCGGTTGTAATTAGCAAAGTTCCGAATACAGTTGATGCCTAAGGGGTTAAGCAATTCCTGCTCGCGCATATTGGTTTCATAGGCGAGACCCAGGACACCACGGGGAGTTTCGTTCGCAGGGGCTTTGAAAATGCCACGGCTGCCATCAGTACGACACCACACACCCATCATGTGACCACAGGGGGGAACAAGGATCGGGCGACCACCATTGCGAGGATTCGCCACTTGAATCCAGGGATAATACAATGCGCCGAACATGGAGCGACGGTTAAAGGCACTGAGCCACTGGGCAACATGCTGGGGTTTTTGCTCATTGGGGGGAACCGCTTTATTCTCGTTTTTGCCCATTTTAACGGGGGGAGCATCAAGCACTGCCATGCGGTAAGCGGGGCCGGGGAAGGAGTTCTCGCAAAGACTGAGCATTGCTTCCATCACACCGTGGATCTGATCGAGGTCGAGAAGATCGTCTTGGTATGCCCGCATGAGATCGGGACAGGCGACCATGGCAACTTCGTCTACTTCAAATAGACCTTGAATGCCTTCGCGGTCATCCCGTACCCCTTGGAGATCTCTGGTGATGCGCTCGACGGGGGAAATGTAGGGAGGAGGCGCAATCTCGAAGGAGCCATTCGCTGGACGACGGGAAAGGGCTTGACCACTCACAGAAATATTGGTGACGACGACATATTCTGAGTCGGCGAGGGCAGTCTGTACGTAATCGCCAGCTTCTGGTGCGACATCGGGGTTCATGCTCAGGTGAGGAAATGGTCCCTCTAGGATCTCGTCTCCCTGGCGGACGGTGAGGGTAAAAAATTCACCGGTATCGAAGGGGGGATCTGCGTCTTCGTCTTCTGAGGGCTTGGGGGTACTTTCGGAGATGGAAATGATGACTCTTTGGACGCTTGCGGGGAGGGCGGGGCTATCGGGGTCTGCTTCTGGTAAGCGGAGATAGGCGGAAAGGGATGGCTTGCCTGCACCTGTGGGGAGGGCTGTGGCGGTTTCTTCGGGGGCTGGGGGGGCTGAACCGGGGAGTTTTGTGCCGACGCTAACAACCCAACAACGACCACCACCATTGTTAAACCAGCCTTGGACGGCGAAGGGCAGATAGGCATCGAAGTCGGTAAAGCCATCGGAGCCGGGTTTCCCGAAATATTCCATGTATTGTCCCCAGTTGGTGATCATCATGGGTTTGAATAGTTCGGCGTCGCCACGGATATCTTCGGTAAAGCCGACAAATCCGGCAACACTCATGCTTACGCCTTCAATCGGGCGACTGCCCCGATCCACTTCTTCGACGTATACACCTGGGGCAAAATAGTCTAAAGCCATTGCATTTACTTCTCCTTAAATGTGCCGATATGCTGGCTGATGCTTGGATTACTTGATGGGAGCCGCCCTAATGTTTCAAGCGATTTTTTGCTTACTATGATGGGAATTTCTGTTGCAATCTTGTTGCGTTGAACAGTAATCGAACAGTAACCATATAATCATCTCCTGCTTAAAAGTAGGCTGATTTTTTGAGTTCGATCTGCATTTTTTATATATCTTTATGTATTTTCTTGTTTCTCAACTGATCTGCTTAGAAGTGTTGCTAGGGATTGGCGCTAGGGACTACGGAATAGGGCTATGGGGTCTTGTCAGGATTGGTTAATATTGATGGATTTGATCGAAAAATGTAACAACTTTCTAAGTCATGGCGATAT
>JBIKYI010000166.1:0-6338 GCA_044355355.1 Limnothrix sp.
AGCCCCGGTGGTAGTGCGGGTGCCTCAGATATTATTCTGCGGGAACTGCAACTGATCCGGGAATCTAAAATTCCTGTGATTGTGTCGATGGGTGATGTTGCCGCTTCGGGGGGCTATTGGATTGCTCTGGAAAGCGATCGCATTTTTGCAGAGAACAATACCATCACGGGTTCTATCGGTGTATTTGGCGTGATTCCCAATATCCAAAAAATCGGTAATGAAAATGGATTCACCTGGGATGTAGTCCAAACAGGGGCTTTAGCCAATATTGATTCCGGTTCTCGCCCGAAAACCAAGGAAGAATTGGCGATTTTTCAGGGCTTTGTGAATGAGACCTATGATGATTTTCTCGAACGGGTCGGCAATGCCAGAGGTTTGACGAAAGCTCAGGTGGATAAAATTGCCCAGGGTCGTGTGTGGTCTGGGGAAGATGCCAAAAATATTAAGCTGGTCGATGAATTGGGGGGACTAGATCAGGCGATCGCCTACGCTGTGAAAACCGCAAAATTAGGCGACGATTACATGATCGAGGAATATCCAGTACAACCCACTTGGGAAGAGGCAATTCTTGAGGATGTTTTTGGTGCTCAGACAAAAGCCAGTAATGATCCCATCACCAAGGAATGGTTACAACTCCAGAAAAATCTCGCGATGTGGCGATCGCTCAACGATCCGAAGCAGGTTTATGCCATTTTCCCCTGGCAATTGACCATTGATTAAGTGATTAACACCAGGCGATTAATCTCAAGCCCTTAAAAAATAGAAAAAATAAAAACGATACTCATAGGTAATGGCATTACAAAAAAGACCCTTGGCGATCGATTTATTTGCCGGATGTGGTGGCATGTCCCTGGGTTTAGAAGCCGCAGGATTTGATATCGCTGGAGCCGTCGAAATTGATCCAATTCATGCACTTGTCCATCACTTTAATTTCCCCTATGGCGTGACACTTTGTGAAGATATTTCTCAGTTGAACAGTGACGATTTAAAAGCCAAAATTGCCAAAAAAGGATTTAAAGGAGAAATTGATCTAATCGCAGGTGGTCCCCCCTGCCAAGGCTTTTCTTTGATGGGAAAACGACAAATTGATGATCCCAGAAATCAATTGGTTTTTGAATATCTCAGAATCATTAAAGAATTACAACCCAAATATTTTATTTTTGAAAATGTTGCAGGTATTGCCGCCGGAGAGCATAAGCAATTTTTAATTGAATTAATTGATCAATTTGAAAAGATTGGCTATCAAGTCACAAAACCTTTCCAAGTACTCGATGCGTCCTTATATAGTGCACCCCAAAAACGCAAAAGATTATTTCTAATCGGCAACCGCCAAGATGTTAAACCTATTCAATATCCACAATTCAGTAGTAACGCAGTCAAATCCAATCGACCCTTAACAACGGTTGCAGAGGCGATCGCCGATCTAGCTAAGATTCCAGTCTACCAAGGTCGAGATCAGGGTATCTCTATGGATAAGCTAGATTATTCAGGCTTTAGAAAAAATTTTTCGCCTCAAAATTTAGCAGCATTTAAGTTATGTCATCGACGCAGTTTTAACAATCAAGTGTGGGGACACCTTGGCTCTAAACATACTGCTGTATCTACTCAACGTTTTGCTATTACATCACCGGGCAAAATAGAAAAAGTTAGTCGCTTTCTCCGGTTAGATCCAGCAGGTTTATCTAATACTTTGCGAGCGGGTACGCCCAGTGACAAAGGTGCACATACCGCTCCCCGCCCAATTCATTACCAAGAACCTCGGTGTATATCCATTAGGGAAGCAGCACGTTTACATACCTTTCCGGACTGGTTTCAGTTTCACCGTACCATTTGGCATGGTTTTCGAGAGGTTGGTAATGCTGTTATTCCCATACTAGCAAAGCAAATTGGGGATGAAATTATTCAATCAATGGAGATTAATACAAGTCGATTAAAGATTAAAGAAATACAACCTCCTAATGAACTTATTTTGTCCTATAAAATGGGTGAGGCTTGCAAGTATTGGCAAATTTCTCCAGATACAATCCCTAAGAGAAGGAAAAAAGAAGTGAATGCTTTAATGTTCTAAATATTGAAGCAAAATATTGATTAGCCTAAAAGCAGGTAAAATGCAGATATAGGAAAACTATAATAACTAAATTCTTTTACAGCGATAAAGTTGAAGATATCAGGCTTCTAATTTTCTATTCGGTTCTTGCTGAAGAAAATCAAGATTAGTTTTAAGGATAAGTTTTAAGCATTGGTTTCATTATTGAAATCTGACTTTGTAAATATCATTTAGCTATTTTCCTGATTTGTGATCAGTAATCTTGCAGATCACATAATGAGGTCAGGATCTACTGTCAGAGGGACATCATAAGTACTACCGTAACGAGCAATGTAAATATGATGCATGGTTTGGTCAATATTAATTATGAACCCGTGCTGCGGCTTGAGATTGAAGATGGGCAAGGTCAAGTCCATAAGATGGATGTTGTCATTAATACTGGTTTCTCTGGTTTTTTGGGATTACCCTATTCTCTGATTGCTGATCTGAATTTGGTTCGTTCTCCCATTTCTGAGGAATCCTACGAGGCGACAATCATTTGGAACGAAGAATATCAGCAAATTGTGGTTACGCCAGTCGAAACAGAACCCATTATTGGGATAGCATTGTTGGAGGGCTATACTCTACAAATTCAGGTGATGCAACATGGTTTGGTCACCCTAGAGCGTGTTGATTAATGCCTGTTTCAAGTGGAGATTCGTCGATGCTTAAATAGGAATCCATAAGCATTAAAGGGTGAGTTCAAAGGTTAATAAAAAAATCAGGTTGAATCTTGTAGATTTGTTTTTCTTCTTTTTGTCCAGCGGTAAACGCCAAAACCACCCAGTCCTGCGGCGAGGAATAGCATAATTGGGTTATGGAGAATAATTGCAACAACGATGGTAATCCCGGATAAAATGCCTGCCACAATAAACGTCACAAAACCTGAGGCTGTGCGGGAAAGATTACCTAAAAAGGGAATAAAGTCGAGCAATACTCCCAGGGGTTCGATCATTAAATTTAGTCCCGACCACATCATTAAAAAGCCGACGACTCTTAAGACTAAGGTGATGATTTTATGTTCGGTTTTTAAGGAGGCGATCGCCTGATCACGGGTTTCAGTGAACAGACGATAAAAGGTAACATTTCTCTGCCCTTTATAGGGAATTAACTTATTTTGAGCCACTAAAGTGCCAAATACCGTCGCTTGAACATTATTATTTAAGGAGCGATAACTGAGCCGTAGATCCCCAATCTGCGGGGCATCCAGCTTACCCGTCCCCATAAACAGATAATTACCCACCTGACTCGCATGATATGCCGGCAAAATATTACTCGGAGAAAGATTAACCTCCGTCTTTACCGGGAATTTCAGACTTTGCATATCTAACTGATAATCACCGATCTGTGCCTGATTGACCCGAAAAGATTGGCTCTCAATGCCTTTGGTTGGGTTTTGGTGACTACTCGACTCCCTGAAGGACGATGAATTTTCTGGGCTTTCTGTCCAAACCT
Organism: Limnothrix sp.; assembly: GCA_044355355.1. Classification (GTDB taxonomy): domain Bacteria; phylum Cyanobacteriota; class Cyanobacteriia; order Cyanobacteriales; family MRBY01; genus MRBY01. The sequence continues at coordinate 3,542 of JBIKYI010000166.1, forward strand.
TGGTATAGCTGTAGGTTGTTGTTTTCGTCTCCGATCCCCCCACATTTTTGGTGGTGCTGGTGGAACTATCTTCCCGCCAAGCATACATTTCTGAGGTACGCTCCAGGGCAACATAATCACCAGGGGCAAGGAATGGATTATCGCCAATGGTTTCAGATGTATTTAAAGTCCCAGAAAGGGAGACAAAGGAACCAATGTCTGCCCCCGGAGCACCCGTCCCAGGAATTTCGACAGAGGTTTGGGCAACCTTCGACAAATCAACGCGCCCTTCGTTCCAATACAACACCCCAAATGACGCGACAAACAGCACAATACCTAAAAAAATACCGAAAATTGAATTTTTTAATCTTGTGAAATAACCAACTGTTTCGACTTCTCGATATTGATCACTCATGGTTTCTCTCGATAAAATCTTCGCGCCAGATGGGCTTGTCTTTAGGATAGATCCGAGGTTCTCATTTTTCGAGCTTTGTGATGCTTCTTTGCAGAGATGGGGGGTGAGTATCAAAATGACTATCAAACGCAGAATATCTGTTTGGTTGAGGGATGTGGCGGGATGTTACTAATCGTGTACTAATTATGCAAGAGTTGGGGGCTAGACTGTCTTGATTTGGGCGATCGCATAGGATAGGATTTAGCTCTGCAAAACCTGTAAAACCAAGTGGTTAGCGGCATTTTTACTGAAGATTTACGCGAGGAAAAAGCGAAACATGGAAGACAAACATATGCTCATGATTCCGGGGCCAACTCCTGTACCGGAACAGGTGCTTTTGGAGATGGCAAAGCATCCCATTGGTCACCGTAGTGGGGCTTTTAGTGAAATCATGGCGGAGGTCACAGCAAACCTCAAGTGGCTCTTCCAAACCACCAATGATGTGTATTGTTTGGCAGCCAGTGGTACTGGGGCGATGGAAGCGGGTTTGATTAATTTTCTCAATGCGGGCGATCGCGTCCTCGTTGGGGATAATGGCAAATTCGGTGAGCGCTGGGCGATCATCTGCGAAACCTATGGCATGAATGTCGAAAAAGTGACGGCTCCCTGGGGTGAAGCACTTGATCCAGAAGTTTTTAAAACAATCCTTGCCGCAGACACCGAGAAAACCATCAAAGGCGTAGTCATTACCCACTCGGAAACTTCGACGGGTGTCCTGAACGACCTTGAAACCATCAGCGGCTATGTGAAGGAGCATGGTGCATTGATGATTGTTGATGCGGTTACCAGCTTAGGTGCTTGCAATGTGCCTACCGATGCTTGGGGGCTGGATGTGGTGGCTTCCGGCTCCCAGAAAGGGTTTATGATTCCGCCTGGTTTAGGTTTTGTGTCGGTGAGTGAGAAGGCTTGGGCTGCTTACGAACATGCCAAAATTCCCCGTTTTTACTTTGACCTCAAGGCAGCAAAGAAAAACCTTGCGAAAAATACCACGCCCTTTACGCCGCCAGTGAATCTCATTTTTGCGCTCCGGGCAGCCCTGAAAATGATGCAGCGGGAAGGTCTAGAGAATATCTTTGCGCGTCATCTCCGGTTAACTGCGGCAACCCGTGCGGCGGTGAAAGCATTGGGTCTAAAGACTTTTGCTCCGGATGGTAATGCGAGTACTGCGGTAACTGCGGTTGATCCTGCCCCTGTAGGTGCGGAGGATATTCGTAAGGGCATGAGTAAGCAGTTTGATATTTCCCTCGCAGGCGGTCAGGACGACTACAAAGGCAAGATTTTCCGCATCGGTCACCTCGGCTTTGTGCATGATCGTGATATCCTGACGGCGATCGCCGCCTTGGAAGCCACGTTACAGGGCTTGGGTTACACGGATTTTGAAGCTGGGGCTGGTGTGAAGGCTGCTGCTGCGGTTTTTCAAAAGTCTTAGGTTTCTCGCTAAATAACTAACTTAAGTTAATGTTTGGCGATCGCCTTCTCTGTGTAGAACTAGAGGGGGCGATCGTTCTTTTGAGTTTTGCCTAAAGCAGTCCTAAATCAGTTACACAAAAAAACACATTCAAAGCCCTACTTTTTATAAAGTGCTTGAGAGGATCACCACTGAGATTGCTATATTTAGTAAACAGAATCGGCAATGACTTTAGCATTTAGTAAAGTGAAAATGCGATCTAGTTCAAGAATTTCCTTTAACTCTAAATCTTCTTCAGAAGTTAATTTTAAATCTCTTTTTTTCTCATTCAAAAACTCAAGACGATCTTGTAAATCGTCATTAAACTTGAATAAATACAAATTACGAACTAGTTTCATTTGTATTCCAGAATCAATAAAAGAAGATGGTTGAATCATAAGTTGTGCATTCATTTTTTATCCTCAAGATTTTTGTTGAAAATTTTAAAAAATTTTAGCAATTACTTTATTTATGGCATTTTGTTGATGATTTCCATTGTTTTAACGCTGACAGTACAAACGCGCTGTAATAAATCAATGACTTTTTCTTTGTAATCGGCAAATTTATAGGTGTTGAAAAGTTCGCGTATTGTGGGATCTTTTGGCTTTTTTTCTTTGTATTGATCGAGGATCCATTCTAAAGCTGATCGATTGCCGAGTTTGTATTCCCATGCGATCGCCTCTACCCCAATCAACTGTGTATTTTCGTCGAGGGTGATTACACCGTTAATTTTGTCGGCTTTGAGTTTGGCTTTGGGGTTGCCTTTGGTTGCGATTTCGACTCGTTTTAGTTTGTAGGGTTTGATGGTTTCATAGTTGAGGTGCGCCAATTCAAATCTGAAGTGCAACAGGTTCTGATGATGACAGCAAGAATACTTCACTCGGAGTGCGATAGTCAAGCGATTTTCTTGGTCGATT
>JBIKYI010000167.1:0-6337 GCA_044355355.1 Limnothrix sp.
TGTGGGTCACGGGTGTTGGGTATGAATGTTGAGCAGACGTTTCAATTGATGGATTCTCTTTTACCCTATGAGGTATGTTCATATCACCAAATTTTACCTTTGGCTGTTCAGGGGGAATCTCTGATTTTGGGGATGGTGGATCCCCATAATGTCTCGATTCTTGATTATGTACGCCCGATTCTAAAGCCAAAAAACTTTTTTATTAAGCGCCGCACGCTGGAAAGTAAGTTATATGAGGATGTGCTGGCAAAGTACCAGGTGCATCAACGTCAGTTACGTTCTCAGCCTGATCAGGAGGATGATTCGATACCGACTTTAATTCACGGTCAGGAATCTTTGGCGAAGAGTCGGGCTTCGGTGCTGAAGAATCAGGACAATCAAGAGGTTAATACGGTCTTGGCGGCAACGCCTCTGAAGGCAAATGGTTTTTTGCAAACGCTGCAACCTTTGGAGACGCGAAATAAGTATGTGCAAGCGCCGGGTTCGGTGTTGTCGCAGTTGCCGCCCCATGAGTTGATGTTGGAAATTTTTGGGCGATCGCTGGAGCGGAATATCACGCAAATTTCTTTGGAACGGCAGGATAATTTTGGGCGTGTGATTTGGAGTCGGAATAATCAATCCAAAGTGCTGTTGGATCGTCTCCCTGCCCCTTTGTTTCAAGGGTTAATGCATGAGTTAAAGCGTTTGACGGATGTGCCTGTGAAGCCAGTCGAGCAACCGAAAAAGGTGGAAATGTTGCGACTCTATCAAAGTGCGCCAGTGTTGCTGCGTTTAAGGTTTGTGCCTGGAAAATTTGGGGAACAGGCGGCGGTGCAAATCTTTCGGGGGGCGTTGCTCCAGCAGTATCAAAAATCGCAAATGGCGACTTTGGGTAAGGAACTGATGCAAATTGCAGGTTTGTTGGATCAAAAACTCCGGCAGGCTGCTGCGCGATCGCAGATTAACCCTGAGGCGATTGAAGCCTTGCCGCTCCTAAAGAAAAACCTTGCGAAGATGAACCGCAATATTTCCCTCATCCAGGAAAAACAGGTGAAGTGGTAAATTGCTGAAACTGGTCATCGGGCTTAGTCGAATTCGCTTTTTAACCATGTTTCCATGGCTATTTCCATTTGTTGGAAGGCACTCTTGAGGTCATGGATGGTCTGTAAAATTTGGGCGGATTCTAGGGGGATTTGGGTGGCTTGCTCGACGGCGATCGCCGCCTGTGTAAAAGGATTCACCCCAAACATTGGGGCTGTCCCCTTGAGACTATGGGCGTGGCGAGCGAGGGTATCTAGATCCCCCTCTTGCAGGCTCTCTGCCATCAGGTCAATTCTAGTGCGACTTTCCTTGAGAAAATGTAAACAAAGCTCGTGGGTCAGATCCTGAGCACCATCGAGGTAATGCAGCATTTGTTGGGGATTAAAGATTTCAGGTAAGGTTTTGGTCATCACCTCTGGGGAGGGTTCTGGCTGCCGTGGTGCCTGTTGAGTCCAGTATAGAGTCCACTGTTGTAACACTTGCTGTAATTTTAGAGGGGCGATCGGTTTGCTGAGATAGTCGTTCATCCCTGCCATTAAGCATTTTTCTTGATCCCCCTGCATAGCGTTTGCCGTTAGGGCAATAATCGGGATCTGACGGTGGCGATCGCCCCCTCGACCTTGACGAATCTGACGGGTCGCTTCATAGCCATCCATTTCCGGCATCAAACAATCCATCAAAATCAACGTATAGGGCTGATCCAGCGGCGCATTACGCAACATCTCTAGGGCTTCAACCCCATTGTTCGCAATATCACTCGCCAAACCGTAACGTCTCAGCAAACCCTTGAGCACCAATTGATTCGTTTCCGTATCCTCCACCATCAGTAAGTGACAGCCCTCTGTCCATCCTGCCCCCATGGGAGTAGAAGCAATACTCGGTTCAAGACTTGGCAAGAGAGTCTGGAGGGGTGACATGGGGCTGCTCTGGGCGGTCACCAGGGCTGCTAGTTCCGACGGCAATATGGGTTTATCGCAACAAGCTTGGAAATCCAGGGTCTGGAGAATATGGCGACAATCCTGTTGTTCATGGAGTAACACACAGGGAACCGTGGGGATTAAGCCCGCTGCTTTTAACTGTTCTGGTAGGATTTCGCTATTGCCATCCGGCAGGGAATGATCGATCAACACCAGATCAAAGGATGGTATCGTCCCATGGTTGACGGTGAAATAGGCTAAAGCTTCGGCACAGGTAGCAGCGGTGGTGACCTCAATGCCCCAGGTTTGTAGTTGTCTTTGGAGGGTGGCGCGATTGGTGGCTTGATCCTCGATCAGTAATACGCGATAGCCTGAGTCTGTGAGATCGGGGCATGGTTGGGGCGAGTTTTTGGCGCTGTGACCCAACTGAATGGTAAAGCTGAACTGGCTGCCCTGTCCCATTTGGGTCGTAACGGAGATCTCGCCATCCATCAGGGCGCAAAGTTTGGTGACGATCGCCAACCCTAGACCTGTGCCCCCATAGCGACGGGTGGTGCTGGCATCCACTTGGCTAAAGGGATCAAACAGCCCCTCAAGTTTGTCGGCGGGAATACCAATGCCTGTATCGCTAACGGTGCAGTTGAATTGCCAATGGTTATTCTGGGGGGTCAGGCGACAACGGATCAGGATTTCCCCTTGGTGGGTAAATTTAATGGCGTTGCCCACGAGGTTGGTAAGAATTTGCCTTAGCCGTCCAGCATCTCCAGTCACGATTACAGGGGGGACTTCCTGGAGATCGAGGATTAACTCCAGCTTTTTCTCTTGGGCGGTGAGGGCGATCGCCTGGGCAAAATCCCCCAGTTGGGCATGGAGATCAAAATCCTGGGGATCGAGTTCGAGTTTGCCTGCATCCACCTTGGAAAAATCGAGGATATCGTTAATCAGGCTCAGTAATGATTCGGCACTGGAGTAGGCGATCGCCACCTGGGAACGTTGTTGCTGATTGAGGGTGCTATCCTGCAACAAATCCAACATCCCAATCACACCATTCATGGGAGTACGAATTTCATGGCTCATCGTCGCGAGGAACATGCCCTTGGCGATCGCCGCCTGTTCCGCTTCCTCCTTTGCCTGTTGCAGCATCATTTCCTGCTGTTTGCGTAGGGTAATATCCCTTGCCGCCGCATAGATCAGACCACCATTAATCACTGCCCGCCATTCCAGCCAACAGAGCGATCCATCCCGACAGCGATAACGGTTAGAAAAATTCGTTAATACATGGTTGTATTGCAAGTCCTCAAAGGCGGCGATCGTCCTTGCCTGATCTTCAGGCTGTACGAAATGGAGAAAGAACGTATGCTCAATTTCCGAGAGGGGATAACCCAATGTTTTTTCCCATTCCTGGTTGAGACGGAGAAAATTACCTTGTAGATCGGTGATGCAAAGCAAATCAAGGGCAAGGTCAAAGAAACTATTCAGTTCCTCGGTGGTCATCTCCAGTTCAAGTTCCGTGCGTTTGCGATCGCTAATGTCGAGGGAAACAAAGGCAACATACCAACATTGTGCCGCTTCATCCCAACGGGAACTATGGCTCTGGGAAATCCAACGAATTTGGTTCTGTTTATCGTAGAAACGATACTCATAGGTATTGGGACGGGCAGCAAAAATATCGGCGAAGACATGGGGTTGGATTATTCGCCAATCTTCGGGATGGATGCGGTTTATCCAGAGTTCCTTATTGGTATTTAGCTCGGCGGCGGTATAGCCGGAAATGAGTTCACAGCCTTCGGAGACGGTGAGGTTGTCCCAATTGCCATCGGCAAACACTTGGACATAGGTAATGGCGGCGGGCACACTGTTGAAGATATCCCGGAGGCGCGTTTCGGAGGCTTGGAGGGCAAGTTCGAGGGTTTTGCGATCGCCAATATCGAAGGATAGACCCACAATGCGTTGGGGCGTTCCGGTGTGATCCCCTAGTACCTTTGCCGTCATGCGCATCCATCTATAGGCGTTGGGCTGGCGTGGATCGAAGGCACGATATTCATGGTGAATGATCTGCCCCTGGGCGATCGCTCCCAAGCTGATGACATCAAGACCGGGACGATCATCGGGATGCACAGTAGCCATTGCCTCCTCATGGCTTAAGGAAAAACCATCCTCCTTCGCCAGTCCCACCGTGACCCGATTAGTGACGAGATCATGTTCCCAAGTAATCGCACCAGAGGCACTGAGTGCCAATTGCAAACGGTCGGCAACCTCCTGCAACTGTAAAGCCGTTTTCTGCCGTGCCGTCACATCGATGACCGTGCCAAACAGACGAATAACTTGTCCCGCCGCATTTTTTTCTACCTCTGTCCGCTCCTCTAGGTAGTGGATTGAATTGTCAGGGTGAATCACCCGATACTCTGTGATGCTGCTTTGTCCGGTGGCGATCGCCTCAGTCGTTTTCTGTGCCAACTGTTGCCGATCATCAGGATGGACACAAGCCAAAAATACCTCGTGACTGATGGGGTCTTTAGTCACGTCTAACCCCAACAACCCAAAAATTGTTTCTGACCAAGTAAGCACATCATCGCACAGATTAAATTCCCAACTGCCCATCTTGGCTAGCCTCTGGGCTTCGAGTAACGCCGATGTTTTTTGCGCGACTTCCTGTTCAAGATCTTGGGTATAGTTCTGGCGCAAGTGGGCCGCCTGTTGCAGACTGCGCAGCATTTTTTGAAACGCCAGGGATAACTGGTTGACTTCCTGAATGGCGGAGTCTTGTAGCGTCATCTGGAGTTTTCCCGCTGCCACATTCTGGGCATCTGTTGTTAATCGAGATAGCGAGCGCCCCAGTCGTCGCGCCGTCCATAGCGCTAGCCCTATCGAACCAACTAACGATAAACTACACAGCCCGATTGTCCTCCAAACATTGGTATAAATCTGTGCCATAAAATCTGTTTCTGGCACTAGGATCACAATTTTCCACGCTACGCCCAATTCATTGTGATAGGGAATCACCTCCATAAATTGGCGATCGCCATTCACTTTAATCTCAAGATTGTGGATCGGAGTAATTCGGTCAAAAGACCCGAACTGAGTCAAGAGCTGTTCAGCCGCCTTGCTGATCAACGGATTCGGATTATCCACCGCCGACAGACGCTTAAATTTAAACTGACCAATGGCTGCTTGACCCGTCTGGGGATCTTGAGCAACCTCTGAAAATAAATAGGGGGTTGCCTGGGTCGAATCCGCAATCAGCAAACCATCCTCATCCACAATAAATAATTGACTATTGGGACTCAGCGATAACGACTCCAAAAAATGGCTGAGGGCATCCAAACTAATATTGACGGAGAACACCCCCTGCAACCGTTGCTGCGCGTCAAAAAAAGGGGCGGAGGCATTAATCGCGAGTATATTCGTGTTTCCAATCTGAAATGGCTTACTTAAACCCGCCTGTCTTGTGGTTACTGCTCGTCGATACCAAGGGCGATCGCGCACATCCATATTTTGTAGACTATCGATCTTCCGATCTAACTCACCCGCCATCGTCACTGCATACAAATCCAATTGACTGGGATCCTTGGGATTAGATCGACCTGCCTCTAGGGGTAACTCATTCGGTTGCAGTCGCGTAATCTGTGCCCCTCTCTCCAAGGCTGCAACTCGATGAATTGTCCGAAAATTCCCCTGGGAATCCCCAAACAGTAAAGTCGTAAATTCAGGAAAAAGTTGATGTTGCGCAATTAAATAACGATGTAGTTTTTCAAGCTGATCAACCGCAATTGTGCCCGTTTTGATCGCTGCAATATTTGTTTGATTTAAACGATGCGCTGTAACAAAATAATCATTTAACTTATTGGTCAGTATTTCCCCTGTCTCCTCCATTAAATGCTCTGTCATCTCCGTTACAGCTTGTGCACCACTGCGGTAGGACAAATAGCCCACTAGACTCGTGATGCCCAGTACTTGCACCGTAAATTGCAGCACTAAAATCAAACTTAAGGGAAATTTTCGAGGCATATTCTCCAAGCACAGATGATTGACTTGATCATTGTCAGTCTAAGGTTAAGGGGGTTGGATCGGAGGTTTGTGTTAGCAAGAAACTTGGAAAATGGCGAGGGACATTTGGCTGATTTCTTGATCGGGCGATCGCCCCTGCTCCGAGGCATCAAGTCAGCATGATCAATGTTCCCAATCAGTTCTAGACAATAACGCTAGAGTAACGCTGTGCAATGTGCGTCATGATTGTCAGTCGCTATAGAAGTTATGAATCTGAATCTGAAAATTATGAATCTAAAAATTAGCAAAAAATGGAATGGCACAGTCTAAGCCTCCTGAACAAAAGGCTGAAAATTGCCATCAATTGCCACAAAAAAGAGGACTGGGATCTCTCCTTGTCCTCTCCATGATAT
>JBIKYI010000168.1:0-6336 GCA_044355355.1 Limnothrix sp.
CACTGCTAACAACTAATTAACTTTCTGCCCGATAATCCTTAAAATTGATAAGATAGGAAATCGAGGCGATCACCCTCAATCTTTACTTTCCACCGCAGAAATTCAGAATACTTTTAGGGGAAAACAGACAAAATGGTCACATACCCACATTTCTACAGAGAAGGGGATTCGAACTAACTAATGAAGGAAGAAGAGTATATTCATGTGGGACAATGTAACAAATTTGTATTCTTTCTTCCGTGTGGTTCAGACATTAGCGAGAATAGAACGAATGCTCTACAGATGAAAAAGCGATAATGAGTCCTTTTGAAAAATATATTCAAGCCTTAAAAGAAATTCATGCAACGGGAGCAGGCACAAAGGAGACATCATATTATACCCCTCTGCAAAACCTTCTCGATGCGATTGGTTCCGAACTTAAACCGAGAGTTCGCTGTGTCATGCAGTTAAAAAATCAAGGTGCAGGTATTCCTGATGGAGGTTTGTTTTCTGGCAAGCAGTTTGAGCGAAACTCTACTCAACCCAAAGATCCGCAAAATCCAGAGCGGGGTGTAATCGAAGTTAAAGGAACCGGAGATGATGTAAACAAAATTGCTGAAACTCCTCAAGTGTCTAAATATTGGAAGAAATATGCTCAAGTGCTGGTAACGAATTACCGAGATTTTGTCTTAATTGGTAAGGATGTAAACGGACAAGTATTAACTTTAGAGGCTTATCAATTAGCAGAAAGTGAAAAAGATTTTTGGCAAAAAGCGCAACAACCACTTGTATTTGCAAAGGAACACGAGGAGCAAATCACTGAATATTTAAAACGGGTCATGCTTCAGAAAGCAATGATTGCCTCTCCTAAAGATCTCGCATGGTTTTTGGCTTCCTATGCCAAGGATGCAAGAGCAAGAATTGATAAATCGGATTTGCCTGCCTTGCAATCGATTAAAACGGCTTTAGAGGAATCACTCGGTATTTCATTTAAAGGGGATAAAAAAGATCCAGAAAAAGGCGATCATTTTTTTAAATCAACTCTGGTTCAAACACTATTTTATGGGATTTTTCCTGCATGGGTTTTATGGCATAAACAAGGCGCGAAAGGGGGCTATTTTAATTGGCAAGTTGCACAATGGTCACTTCATGTACCAATGGTGCAAGCTCTATTTGTAAAAGTGGCAACACCGAGTAATTTAGGGCGATTAGACTTAGTAGAAGTTTTAGAATGGACAGGTGATGTGCTTAACCGAGTGGATCGGGAGGCATTTTTTTCCGATTTTGATGAAGGGCAAGCTGTTCAATATTTTTATGAACCATTTTTGGAAGCATTTGATCCGCAATTACGTAAAGAATTGGGAGTTTGGTACACACCACCAGAAATTGTAAAATACATGGTTGCCCGTGTTGACATGGTTTTACGAGAAGAATTAGATATTGCAGATGGTTTGGCAGATCCCAATGTTTATGTTCTCGATCCTTGTTGTGGAACTGGGGCTTATTTAGTCGAAGTTTTACGCTGTATTGCGAATACCTTAGAAGAAAAAGGCTCTGGTGCTTTAACGATGGCACAGTTAAAGGATGCTGCAATTAATCGGATCTTTGGGTTTGAGATTTTGACAGCTCCGTTTGTCGTGGCTCATTTACAACTAGGTCTATTTTTCGCAAATTTGCCATTAAAAGAAGAAAATGAAAGGTTGCCATTAAAAGAAGAAAATGAAAGGGTCGGTGTGTTTTTAACAAATGCTTTGACAGGTTGGCGACCACCGAATGAGGATGCAAAAAGAAGAATTCAACAGCTAGAGCTTAATTTTCCAGAACTAAATGCAGAGCGAGAAGCGGCGGATAAGGTTAAACAAGGAAAACCCATTTTAGTTGTTTTAGGGAATCCTCCTTACAATGGTTGTGCTGGAATCTCTCCAGATGAAGAGGAGGGATTAGTCGAAATTTATAAAGAAAATCTAGCAGAAAAATGGGGTATCACCAATAATAATTTAGATGATCTTTATGTACGTTTTTTAAGATTAGCAGAGCGATGTATTACTACACAAACAGGAAAAGGAATAGTTTGTTACATTACAAATTTTTCATTTTTAAAAGACCCCTCTTTCGTAGTTATGTGTCAAAAATTATTAAGTGATTTTGATAAAATTTATATTGATTGTATGAATGGAGATAGTCGTGAAACAGGAAAGAAAACTCCCGATGGCAGACCTGATCCTAGTGCTTTCAAAACAATTGTGAATTCAGCAGGAATAAAAAAAAGTACAACAATTAGTTTGATGATACGTCAGAAGAATAAAGATTTACATTCACAAGTATATTTCAGACATTTTTGGGGTAAAGATAAGAATAAAGACTTATTAAATAGTCTTCAAAAAAGCAATTTTGATGATCAATACAAACTAGTAAATGTGCATCAAAAAAATCGCTTTTCTTTTCGTCCAATTTCTGTATCAGAAAATTACTTTGATTGGGTTTTATTGACCGATTTACCAGCCAGAGATCCATTTAATAGTCCAATAGAAAGAAGAGGCAATACATTAATTGTTTTCAAGGGAAATCAAAATCAATTAGAATTATTGTCTCAGTATCTTGATCCCCAAATAGGCGATCAAGAAATCACGAATATGATTCCTCGTTGGATGACATCTTCGGGTGAATTCAATGCAAAAGATACTAGAAAAAATTTAATAAGTAGTAAAATTCAATATCAAAATGATAAAATAAAAACTTATCCATTTAAGCCATTTGATATAAGATTGGCATATTTAGATAAAGAGATATCACCATTGTTTTCTCGTCCTAGTCCTGAATTATTAGAAATTGCAAATATTCCTAATAATAGTTTCTTTCTATCTAGAGATACTGCCGATTCGATTTTTGAAAAAATACCATTCTACTTCTCAAGCTCCGTTTGTGACTATGATACGATATCTGGTCATGCAAGACATTTTCCAATGTTTATTCAAGAAAATATAAATCGTAAAATAGATGGCAATAATGAGAAGTTATTTGATGTTAATTTGTTTACAAGCACAATTGTAAAGGCAAATCTTTCCAAAAAAAGCAGATTTTATTTAAGAAATATTGGATGTGAAGATCCGGATGTAAATTTACTGATTGCTCCGATCATTTGGCATCATGCTTTAGCTATTGGTTATTCTACTAATTATTTAGATGAAAATTTTGATGGTATTCAAGAAAATTTTCCTCGTATTCCTCTTCCTAATTCCAAGAAATTACTTTTGCATTCTGCTCAACTTGGCGAAACTATTGCCAAACTTCTCAACACAGAAGAAGAAGTCATTGGTGTAACCACAAAAATTCGTCCAGAACTGAAAAATATTGCTGTAATCTCCCGCGTCGGTGGCGGACAACTCAACCCAGATACAGATTTAGCACTAACCGCAGGATGGGGACATTTATCCGGTAATGCCACAATGCCCGGCAGAGGCAAAATTATCGAAACCCCAGACGGTAAAGCCTATGATATTTATCTCAACGATATCGCCTACTGGAAAAATATTCCTAAACCTGTTTGGGAATATATTATCGGTGACTACCGAGTTATTAAAAAATGGCTCAGTTATCGAGAAGAACCCCTCTTAGGTCGTCCTTTGAAAATCGAAGAAGTCCAAGAAGTTACCAATATGGCGAGACGTATCGCTGCGATTATTGCTCTTGAACCCGAACTCAATGCAAATTATCAAGCTGTTAAAGCAAATACTTATCCTTGGTATCAAGATTAATAATTTATGTTAGAAATATCGCTCATTCAACGAATATCAATTAATCCAGAAATTTGTCATGGACAACCTTGTATTAGGGGCTTACGTTATCCCGTTACCTTTATGCTTGAGTTATTAAGTTCAGGCATGACCCATGCAGAAATTCTTGAAGATTACGAAGACCTAGAAGAGGCTGATATTTTAGCCGTGTTATTATTTGCTGCTCGATTAAGTCAAGTTAAAAGCGTCACCCGTTTAGCTTCATGAAATTTCTAGTTGACGCTCAATTACCAAGACGTTTAGCTAAATTCTTGATGTCTGCTGGCTATGATACAATCCATACTCTCGATCTACCTCAAGCAAATGCAACTCCTGATTTATTGATTAATGATATTTCCATACGAGATAAACGTGTTGTGATTACAAAGGATGCTGATTTTGTAGAATCATTTTTATTAGAGGATAAACCCTATAAACTTTTGCTGATCGCTACAGGAAATATCAAAAATGCAGAACTTGAAAGAATTTTTTCTCAAAATATTGAACAAGTTGCAAAATTATTTGAAATTTATTGTTATCTCGAATTGAGTCGTTCTGAAATTGTTGTACATCAATAAAAAGCGATCGCCACTTTCCTCAACCCCTAATGACTTACTTTCTGCCCTGAGATCACCAAAATCGATAAGATAGGGAATCGAGGCGATCACCCCCCTAACCTGAAACCTAGAGAATTATGACCATGCGCATCAAGGAAATCCTCCAATCCGCCGAAATTCAGTCCACCATCACCGTCGAAGGCTGGGTCAAAACCAAGCGAGAAGCCAAGGGATTTGCCTTTATCGAAGTGAGCGATGGCTCCTCCATGAATGGGTTACAGGTCATCATCAACGGCGATTTACCCGACTACGACAACATCATTAAAAAGCTCAACACAGGCGCATCTCTCTCCGCCGAAGGTTTAGTCGTCGAATCCCCCGGCAAAGGTCAACGCATCGAAGTGCAAGCCTCCTCGGTCACCGTCCATGGCGAAGCCGCCCCCGAAAGCTATCCCCTCCAGAAAAAACGCCACAGCTTTGAATTTCTACGCACCATCGGGCATCTACGGGGTAAAACCAATACGATGGGTGCAGTTATGCGCGTTCGGAACGCCTGCGCCACCGCAATTCACCAATTTTTCCAAGAAAAAGGCTTTATTTGGGCACATACCCCGATTATTACCGCCAGCGATTGTGAAGGTGCGGGGGAAATGTTCGCCGTCACTAATTTCGACCTTGCCAACCCCAAACGCGCTGAAAATGGATCGATTGATTATGCCCAAGACTTTTTTGGTCGCCCTGCCTATTTAACCGTGAGTGGACAATTAGAAGCCGAAGTGATGGCAATGGCATTTAAAAATGTCTACACCTTTGGGCCGACTTTCCGCGCCGAAAACTCGAATACTTCCCGTCACTTGGCGGAATTCTGGATGGTAGAGCCAGAAATGGCATTTTGTGACATTATCGGTGACCAAGATTTAGCCGAAGAATTTTTACGCTACATCTTTAAATATGTCTTAGAAACCTGTCCTGATGACATGGAATTTTTCAATAAGCTCATCGATAAAACTGTCCTCGAAACGGCACAAAATATTATCGACAATGATTTTGAACGCATTACCTACGCCGAGGCGATCGCCCTACTAGAGAAAAGTAGTAAAAAATTCGAGTTTCCCGTCGAATGGGGCATCGATATGCAATCAGAACATGAACGCTATCTCGCTGAAGAATTATTTAAAAAGCCCTTAATTGTCACCAATTACCCCAAGGATATCAAAGCCTTTTATATGCGCCTCAATGACGACAATAAAACCGTCGCAGCAATGGATGTCCTCGCACCCAAAATTGGCGAAATCATTGGCGGTTCCCAGCGAGAAGAACGGCTCGATGTGTTAGAACGTCGCATCCAAGAAATGGGTATTGTTGCCGATGATTTATGGTGGTATCTCGATCTTCGTCGCTTTGGCACAGTTCCCCATGCAGGCTTTGGTTTGGGCTTTGAGCGACTCGTGCAATTCATGACGGGAATGGGCAATATCCGCGATGTGATTCCCTTCCCCCGCACTCCCCTGAATGCTGAGTTTTAATAATTCTTCATCAATGCATATCATCTAACAATGATCGTGTTAAAATTCGCAAAAGCTAGAGAGTAAACTATCAACCCCTCACTTTAGCTAAGGAAAAATATGCTTAATCCTGAAGATTTTCTTGATTTTATTCGTAAACTAATTGAGCAACATCGTGTTGAAATTGGAGAAAGACCTAAGATTATGCCAGTTGAATGGAAGGGGGTTGATATGAGTGTGGAAGAGGCAAAAATGATTATCAAAGAACTTGAGGATCAAAAGCTAATACTTCAACAAAATATGAATAGGCTGCAAACAGGGGGGGAGATCACCAACTTGGCAACAACAGGAACTGGGATGGCTGCAATGATTACTGGGGCAGCATTAATGTTATTTCCTCCCAATTCTTGATGATTCCCGTAGAGCATTTGATAGATGCTTTCATGACTCACTTTGCCGACTTTTTCTCGTTGCATTCGCCCTGCTATTTGTTCTGGACTGTGATACTTTGCTAGATCTTCT
>JBIKYI010000171.1:0-6293 GCA_044355355.1 Limnothrix sp.
CCTTCTTCCCAAGACATACCACGGGGGGGGCACAGCAAAGTTTAGGGAAAGTCGTGCGCTATCTCGGCAAAAGGGGACACCACATACGCATTCTCAGTTCTGCCCGTGCAGGTTGTGATCAGCCCTTTACCCTAGCTGAAGGAGTAGAAGTGCTACCGATTTTACAGGTACAGCATTTTCCTGAGGTTTGTAATACGACTCCCTATAATCTGACCCATCTGATTCTGGATACCCAGAAAATTTTGGCGACGGCGGATGTGCTCTACATTCTTGATGCGGTTTTGCCTTTTAGTTTTCTCTACGAAAATATCCCGACGGTGCAGTCTTTTCGTAATTTTATCTATTCGGATACTTTGGCGAATGGTTTGTCTTTTCGGCGCGATCGCCTGTTGGTCAATTCCAACTATATGAAAGGCTGTGCGGTGGATACGATGTCTATTTTCTGTCCGCAGGTCACCGAGCGCATGGAGGTAATTCCCAATGGTTTTGATCTGGATGTATTTAAACCTGTGGATCCGCAACCGTTGGCTGAGCGCTTGGGTATTCCCGATGGTGTGATTCCTTTGCTCTATCCCCACCGCCCGGATCCCCGTAAGGGTATTTACCATGTGCTGGATGTGTTGGCTCTGTACCGACAGCGTTGTGGCAAGGATGGCGATCGCCTGCGTCTATTAATTCCCCAGTGGCATGATGGTGCGTCGGAGAACGATTCGGACACCTATGATCGCATTATGCCCTATGCCAAGGAGCGGGAGGTGGATGATTTATTGATTTTCCATCCTTGGCTGGAGAGTGCCGATTTGCCTGCTTATTTTAGTTTGGGGCGGGTAACTTTTTGTTTGGGCACATTCCCGGAAACCTTTGGCAATGTCCATCTGGAATCCATCGCCTGTGGGACACCGCCCATTATCACGAGGGTGGCAGCGTATCGTTCTAGTTTGCCGGAGTCTTTGGTGGCGAAAGTTGACCCCGGCGATCTTGAGGGGGCAGTGGATGCCTTGGAGCGGTTGTTGCAGGATCCCCCTGATCCTGAGATCGGTCGTCGGTATGTCCAGGCGCATTACAATCAGCAGCAAATGGTAGAAGACCACGAACGGGTATTTACTCAAACTCGTCGGCTTGCGCCTTTACCGGATCGGATTATTCCCCCTTGGCATGGGGCTGATTTGTTGGCTGTGCCGGCTTGGTGTTATCGGGGAACTCGGGGTTATTACAATGATTATCTGGATGATTATGTTCAGGACGCGACTCTGCAACAGTTACTAGATTGTTCTGATTTGGATGGTCAACATGCGATCTCTGTGGCACAGGCGGAGTTGGCGAGTGGTTTAAACCGTCAGCAGTTGGATCACTTGGTCAGATCGGGTCTGTTGGTGCGGCGATCGCCGGGGGATTTTGCCTAATTCAGGGGGAGGCTAAACCCTGATGGGGTTGCCACTTCAATCCATAGCCCATGCCGGATCGCTCGGATTTTGTCTACAATCACTCCAAGGGATCTGTAATTTGAAATATCAATCGAGAGCTATGCAATATCGTCGTTTTGGTCGCACTGAACTGCAAATGCCTGTGTTTTCCTGTGGGGGGATGCGCTATCAGTTCAAATGGCAGGATCAAGACCCTAAGGAAATTCCCGATGAGAATCAGCAAAATCTCGCGGCGACAATTCGGCGATCGCTAGACCTGGGTATTAATCACATCGAAACGGCGAGGGGTTACGGCACTTCTGAAATGCAGTTGGGCTGGGTCTTTAAGCAATTCCGCCGCGAGGAAATGATTATCCAGACAAAGGCTTCCCCTAAGGCGGATCCCCAGGAAGTTCGCGCCCAGATCGAGCAGTCTCTGGAATACTTGCAATTGGATTACATCGATTTATTTGGCATCCACGGCATTAATAACCAGGAAACCTTTGATTGGACGTTTAAGCATGGTTGCTTAGATGTGGTGCGGGATCTGCAAAAACAAGGGCGCATCCGTCATGTGGGTTTTTCGACCCATGGTTCCACGGACATTATTGTGCAAGCAATTGAGACGGGGGAACTGGATTATGTAAATCTGCATTGGTATTGGATTAATCAGGACAATTGGCGGGCGATCGCCGCAGCGGCTCGGCAGGATATGGGGGTATTTATTATTAGTCCGTCGGATAAGGGGGGACACCTCTACAATCCGCCGCAAATATTGAGCGATCTCTGTGCACCGTTACATCCGATGGTATTTAACGATCTGTTTTGTCTGTCCCATCCCCAGGTACATACCCTCAGTATTGGTGCTGCCCGTCCCAGTGATTTTGACGAACATTTGCAAGCATTGCCTCTGTTGGATCGAGCCGATGAAATTTTGCCGGATATTTTGGCGCGGCTAGAGGCAAGGGCGATCGCCACCCTAGGGGAAGACTGGGTGAAAACCTGGCGAGTTGGCATCCCTGAACATCATCAAACCCCCGGTAATCTCAATATCCCAGTGATTCTTTGGCTCAGAAATTTGGCGATCGCCTACGACATGATGGAATACGGCAAAGCCCGCTATAACCTCATCGGCTTTGGTGGACATTGGTTTCCCGGCACAAAAGCCGATCCCGACAATCTCGCCAATATCGATGTAAACGAGTTGCAAACAGTGCTCGCCACCAGTCCCCACCGCGACAAAATTATCCCACTGCTCCGGGAAACCCATGATCTCCTCGGCGGCGAAGCGGTTAAACGTCTATCCCAGAGTTAATTCTGAGATGTAGCTACGACTAGGGGCGATCGCCACAAAAAACAACAACTAATCCCCCTACCAACAGCCAAAAAACCGGATCCAATCCAAGCAAAACGTAACAACGAAATGAACTGCAACCAAAGTGAGTCAAAACCGGAGTCCCGCATCTATATTGGTCAGTAGCGCAACTCCTATCTCTCTATGCTGAAATAATGCTGAACAAAAATAGTATTTTCCTAGCCATGCTAGTGTTTATTCCCATCTCCCTTGCCGGGGAATACCTAGAATGGAGTCCAGTCACCATCTTCTGTACCGCAGCCCTAGGCATCGTTCCCCTCGCCTCATTCATGGGCGAAGCCACCGAAGAAATCGCCGTCGTTGCGGGGCCAAACCTTGGCGGATTACTCAATGCCACCTTTGGTAATGCCACAGAATTGATCCTGGCATTTATCGCCCTCAAATCTGGTCTGGTAGATGTTGTTAAAGCCACTATCACCGGATCCATTATCAGTAACCTCCTGCTGGTCATGGGTTTTGCGATGTTTTTGGGGGGCTTGAAATTCAAAGAACAGGACTTTCAGCCCACTGCTGCTCGCCTCAATGCCTCCTCGATGAATTTGGCTGTTATCGCCATTCTCATCCCCACCGCAGTGGAATATACCTCCACAGGTATCGGTGAAAGTACCCTGCAAAATCTTTCCGTGGCAGTGGCATTGGTCTTGATTGCCGTTTATGGTTTGACCCTACTTTTCTCCATGAAAACCCATTCCTATCTTTATGACGTGGGGATTGCAGAGGTTGAGGAGGAAGGTGAAACCGAAGCAGAAGCCAAGGAAAAGGTAAATCTTTGGTTTTGGGTTGGTATTTTGCTGGTGGTTACCCTGGCAGTGGCGGTGGAATCAGAATTATTGGTTGGTTCCCTGGAATCTGCGACCGAGAGTCTGGGTCTAAGCCCGTTGTTCACTGGTGTGATTTTGTTGCCCATTATTGGTAACGCCGCTGAACATGCAACCGCTGTGACCGTTGCCCTCAAAAACAAAATGGACTTGTCGGTTTCGGTTGCAATGGGTTCTAGTTTGCAGATTGCGTTATTTGTTGCCCCTGTACTCGTGATTGCGGGTTGGATCATTGGTCAACCGATGGATCTCAATTTCAATCCTTTTGAACTGGTGGCTGTGGCGGTGGCTGTGTTGATCGCGAATTCGATTAGTTCTGATGGTAATTCGAATTGGCTGGAAGGGAGTCTGTTATTAGCCACCTATGCAGTTTTGGGTTTGGCGTTCTTTTTCCATCCGGCAGTTGCTGGTCTCGCTTAAGGTTTGTTTGATTTAGATCAACAAGCTGGCGTTTGCTTTCGTTTTTTTATTTGTCTTTATTTTGGGTTCCCCTTCGATCTGCTGTTTTCTGTGGCGATTGGAGGGGATTTTGTTGTTTGTGAGCTTTGTGGTGGTATCGCTCATAGCAGATGAACTTTATTGCTAATTTTTGCTAATAGTCTTTGCTACTTATATTGTTGCTATAGTAATCTGCGGATAGATTTATTGAGAATTTTACTATTTATTATAGTTTGTCGCATGGCTAGGTTTTTTGTCGCAATGATGAGATTGTTTGGGTGCAGTAAGGTTTTGGCGATGATGGTTGTGGTGAGCGCGATCGCCCCGGTGGTTAGGGTGCAGGCGGAAACTGTGAAGGCAGTGGATTCATCGGAGCCTGATCTGTTGGCGGATATGCATTTGACGACGGACTATATCCCTAGGGTGTCTCAGTTGCGGGATGTTGCGCCGGGGGATTGGGCCTATGAAGCGTTGGCTAATTTGATGGATCGGTATGCTTGTCTGGAGGGTTACCCTGATGGCACTTTCCGGGGCGATCGCCCGATCAGTCGCTATGAGTTTGCGGCGGGTTTATCGGCTTGTTTGGCGCAAATTAACAGACAACAAAATAGCAGTGCACCAACGGATCAAGGTGAAACTATTACCCGACTTATGGCGGAGTTTAAGACTGAATTGACCAGTTTGGGGGCGCAGGTGGACAGTCTCGAAGGCAAAACTCAATTCCTGGAAGATCATGGGTTTTCGACCACGACGAAGTTAGAGGGCAAGGTGATCATGGCGGCGATCGCTGAAACGGGCAGCCCCAATGATAATCAAATTACCTTTGGCGATCGGGTGCGTCTCAATCTGGATACGAGTTTTACGGGCAGGGATAATCTCCGGGTACGTTTAGCTGCTAGCAATGCCGTCACCCCAGACATCGGCACACCAGAAGGCAGTCTGGCTTTTGCGGATAGTGAGAGTGGTGGCAACAATTTAGAAGTGGATGCTTTGGTCTATAGTTTCCCCCTAACGGAAAAACTCCAGGTGGCGATCGCCGCCAATGCGGGAGCATCCGATGACTTTGCCAGCACCATTAATGCCCTCGATGGCGATGGTGATGAGTTTGCCCTGAGTCGCTTTGGAACCCGTAATCCGATCTATTACCAAATTGAAGATAAAGGCTTGGGTCTAACCTATAACCTCAGCGAGAAATTGATTCTCAGCTTGGGCTACATGGTTCCCGATGCCAACGATCCTAGCCCCAAAGCCGGACTATTTAACGGGGCTTATGGCGCGATGGGACAATTGCACTTTATCCCCTCTGATAATTTTGAAATTGGGTTCACTTACCTCAATGGTCACAACCTCAGTGACACAGGCACAGGTAGCCAATATGCCAATCTACGCAGCTTTACGGAAACTCAATTTGGTGCAGCGGTTCCCACCTCCAGCAACTCCTACGGCATTGAAGCTTCCTGGAAACTTGGCGATCGCCTAACCTTGGGCGGTTGGGTTGGTTACAGCAATATTTCGACCCTCAGCACCCTTGGCGGACAACTCAATCGTGGCAGCCTGGATGTTTGGAACTGGGCAATGACCGCAGCACTGCCCGACCTTTTCACAGAAGGCGCAACCGGGGGACTCATCATCGGCATGGAACCCAAAGTGACCGATAGCACCCTACAACTCGCCGGAAACTTCCTGAAGGATGCAGATACATCCCTCCATATCGAAGCCTTCTATCAGTTCCCCATCACGGAAAATATTATGATTACCCCCGGCATCATCTGGCTCACTGCTCCTGACCACAATGCTAATAATGACGATGTGGTGATCGGTACAATTCGGACATTATTCAGTTTTTAATTGAATTTTGAATGAAGTTTTGAATGGCATTTCTATCGTCATCGCCAAGATGAAGTAGGGGTTTGGGGTTTTATCGATATCCTAACTTTTAGGGCGATCGCCATCAAAATGCCTTACTTGGGGGGAATTCATTCCCCTCAAAGGTGATGGAAAAAGACTGCTGACAATTAGGAAAGTCGAACCAATCAGCAGATAAAGCCGCCGCTGATTTTGTTTCAGTCCCGTGGTCGGGATTTATTAATAGGAAAGCCTGCCAATTTTTCTGATGTAGTAGACGGAACATCAGTTTCAGTCCCGTGGTCGGGATTTATTAATAGGAAAGACAGCGGGGCACTATTTGATGGATAAGAGTAAATGTTTCAGTCCCGTGGTCGGGATTTATTAATAGGAAAGTAGCTGCATTCAGGGCAG
>JBIKYI010000289.1:0-4623 GCA_044355355.1 Limnothrix sp.
TGGGCTGTACCGTTAAAGTCTGTGTTGCGACATCCGGCATCAGCGAGTAAAACATGTTCGGTTCCCGTGCGATCGCCTAATTTGACTTCATGATTCTCACAGGGGCGACCGCAATTGGTGTAATCGGTTCCGTCGGACAGAAAAGCACAGAAGACGCAATGCTCCATGTGAAACATCGGCATATGTTGGTGAATTGTGATTTCAAACCACTGGGGCGGGGCTGCTTTAAGTAGGTTTTCTAACTGATGAATATTGAGATCGTAGGATGCGGTTAAACGTTCTAACGGAAAATTTTCTTTAAAATAATTGGCAGTGATTGGGTTAGAAATATTAAAGGAAAAATCAGCCGTAATGCGCTCATTTGCAAAGAATTTGAAGTGATCATAATTGCGAATTAGGTAACCATCGGCTTGGCTTGAAATGACCTGTTCTAAAATATAGTTTTCCTTAGGCTTAGTGATGCGTGGCGGAGCCACCCAAATTTCTGCTTGATGTTCAGTTTCTTTTGCTAATTTTACAGCTTCACGATAATTAATCGGATTCTCAAATTCACAATAGATTGTAGAAATATCCGTTTTTAAAATAGCTTTTAATTGATCTAGATTACGAACTAAAACAATGATTTTCAATTTAAGATCAGATTTACTGGCTACTTTTGGCAAAAGATCTTGATAGGAGACTTTTTGATTAAGTTGCCAGCGTTTGGGTTGACTACGCAGTTCCTCTAATTGACTCACTAATTCCCGACGAATACGATTTAATTCACTCACCGGAATAATTGCAGATCCTTGCAAATGATTCTGTAATTCTCCTAAACAAAAAGGCGTATTTCCTAAACGTCCAAATTGTTCTGTGAGGCGTTCCGTTGTGAGGGGTTTATTGTTTGCTTCTTCTAATAAAATTGTCGATTCAACTTGGGTAATATGACCTTGCTGATCACGGGCGATCGCCGTTAACTTTCCAGCAATTTCGCCATGAATTTCGATATTAATCGGTCGCTGAAATTGAATTTTTTCACTCGTAAACGTTTGCCGTAATTTCTTGTCGAGTTCGGGATCATTCGTTTTCCAGAGGCGATCGCCGACCCGCACCCGTCGCAAATCCACATCCCGTCGCCCAAAGGTCACAAGGGTATCTTTACCATGGGTTTCCACCGCATAAACCCTGCCGCCTTCCTCCCGTTCCGCAGGTTTGCCATAGTCGAACACCACGCCATCACCCGCTTTCAGAGGGGCTTCGAGCCGCAAAATCACCTGTTTATCGCGCCCGTCACGCACCTGCTTAATTTCGCCCAGATATACGCCGCGTTTCTTCCCAAACCGAGCATGGACAAGGCTTTGGTTATCGATACCGTCGAGCCAACCCGTATGCAAACCCCGCGAAAATGCCATCTCCAATTGATATTGTTCCGTCGCCGACACAGGCTGTTCGATGCCCTGCACCGCCCGATCAATGGCTTGCCGATAAACCTGCGTTACACTCGCCACGTATTCCGGTTGTTTCAGCCGCCCTTCAATTTTCAGCGACACGACTCCAGACTTAATTAAATCCGGCAAAACCGCCAATCCAGCAAGGTCTTGAGGACTGAGTAAATAACGGCGATCGCCTAGATCAACAGGTTTACCATCAACAATCATCTCGTAGGGCATCCGGCAAGCTTGGGCGCATTCCCCGCGATTCGCCGACCGTCCACCGAGCGACTCACTCGTCAAACATTGCCCCGAATAGGCGACGCACAAAGCCCCATGCACAAACACTTCCAGCGGCATCGCGATCTTTTGCTGACCGAGTTGCTGCTGAATTTTTTCGATTTCCTTGATGGAACATTCCCGCGCCAACACCACCAAATCACAGCCCAAAGTCTGCGCGAACTCGACCCCTGCCGCACTCGTCACGGTCATTTGCGTGGAACCATGAATCGGAAAATCGGGCGACAACTGACGAATCAGGCGACACAGACCCACATCCTGCACGATCGCCGCATCGACTCCCGCCGCAATAATCGAACGCAAATATTGTTCAACCGCTGCCAATTCCGACGTAAAAATCAGCGTATTTAGGGTCACATAACCCTTCACGCCGCGCCGATGCAAATACGCCATCAACTCCGGCAAATCCGCCTCGGTAAAATTCTGCGATCGCATCCTTGCATTGAACTTTTCCAGCCCAAAATAAATCGCATCTGCCCCATTCTCCACGGCGGCGATCGCACAGTCCCAATTTCCCGCCGGAGCCAACAATTCAGGTGGGGTGATGAGGGTGGCGATCTGTTCTACGGACATGGCGGATGGGATAGACATAAGAGGAGCGTTAAATTTTAGTATGGACCCAAGAATTTAGATCCGTTTAAGTGGATAAGATGATCGGGATCACTGGCAATCCAAACTTCTGTTTCCCATGCGAGATTAGCACAAAATTTTCTATAAGTTGTACGGTCTGGAAAAGCTGTCACAAAAACTATTGGGTGTGTACAATTTCTTGTAACTCTTTCAAGTTCTATCTTTCTGATTTGAGAAATTTCTCCGAAACTAGTAACAGATTCAATTAGATATAACCATTCCTTTTGTTCG
This sequence comes from Limnothrix sp., assembly GCA_044355355.1. GTDB lineage: Bacteria > Cyanobacteriota > Cyanobacteriia > Cyanobacteriales > MRBY01 > MRBY01. Next base: position 2,571 of record JBIKYI010000289.1, read on the forward strand.
GAAAAAGCAATTATATCTGGTAGCTCTTCATGACTAGGTTCTGGAAAATTGAGTTCTAATAACTTCTCTCGATTAAGGTGTAGATATTTATCCGAACTGTCACCTATATAGAGAACTTCACTGCCATAACCATATCTAGGCAGAAATTGCTCAATGATTGCTTTTTGTAATTCATTATGAGTACCAGGTGTAAACTGTAACTCTACTCCTCTTGGCAACACAATTGAGATCATTGAAAGATTGCGCTTCGTTTCTATTTGCTGTTGCAATGATGTTTTTCCTGCTAGAAGACGTTCAACATAACCATCCCACTCAGAAGTCCCAAATTTCCGAATAGTCTCAACATGAGTAGGACAAATAGCATATCCACTTCTGCTGTCATTAACCGCAGATCGCTCGACAAATCCATTAACCACTATCGAATCAGCAAGGAGCAAATCTATCTCCTTACGTTTGAAATCATCATAAGAGCTTTCCTTTATAGATTCTGAGTAATGTTTATTAATAAAAGCAATTATGTCTCTTGTTTTCATAGAAATTTGGTCATCTTTACTCTGCACTAATGACCAAGGTTTGTCAGGTTGTATGTCACCAAGGCTGAGTAGGACAAGTGCTAATCTCTCTACTCTCCGCCATTGCTTAGAGTTAAATAGTTCTCCTAGAGGAACACCTAAGCGATCAAGAATCTCCACTGCATCTAATATTTTTGTCTTTTGCTGTTCTGTTTTAGAACCAGTGAAACGATTCAAATTGTAAGAAGCCATCTTGTCGTCCTAAAAAAGGGATAATTGCTTGATTTGCCCTTTACCATGCATAACTTCCTGAGAAGAATATTTCGCTCCTCTATCCAGATAGTCTATGACAGCCTGAGCGAGGGATTTAGCAAACAAAGGAGCAACAGCATTTCCTATCTGATAGTATTGCTCAGTCTTACTACCAGTAAATTCGAACCAATCAGGGAAGGACTGAAGACGCGCAGCTTCTCTAATGGTAATACGTCTGCGCCGACCATCAGGCAAGCGTACACGGTGCATATCTCCCGTTGCACCTGCAAGATTTCGACAAGTTAAGGTTCTAGCTGGTCGATCAGAATGCAGATCACGCGGGTTTTTACAGCAACTTGCCTTCTCATACTTGGTAATATAGGCATCCATGCTAGGAGTTAGCCACTTAGGATTATCTGGTATTTCTTCAAACATCGAACCTAAAGCAGTTCCGGCAGAGACAATGTTGGGGTTAGATTGTGGGAATTTAAAGCCTCCACGATGACCTACAACAACAACTCTCTCTCTATTTTGGGGAACACCATAATATTTCGCATTGAGCAATTGTGCTTCGACAATATAGCCTAGTTTTTCCAAACTTTGCTTGATCTGATCGAAATACCATTTGTTGCGATAGAGTAAACCACGAACGTTCTCAAATAAGAAAATAGATGGTTTTAGTTGCTCTATTGCAGAAATAAATGTAGGAAATCCATCTCTAGAATCTTCAAATCCTTTTTGATTACCTCCCACACTAAATGGCTGACATGGAGGACCACCGATCACTATTTCCGCCTTAGGATATTGAGTTTTCGGTGTTAAGTACTCACATACACATTCACCAGTTAGATTAAGCCGATATGTTTCTACACAGTCTAATTTTGTCTCAAAACCATAAGTTTTGAATCCTACAGCTTCAAATCCAAGAGCCAACCCTCCACATCCAGCAAAAAGGTCTAATACTCTCTCTTGCCGCTTATCTTTCGGTATTCGGAGACATTGATTGACTTGTTGTATCCAAAGATTTTCAGATAAAGGCATTGGAGAATCTCATCTAGAAGCTGCTGAAGGACTACGCTTTTTACATTTTAGTTTGGCGATCGCCTTCTTTCATTGAACTTTTCCAGCCCAAAATAAATCGCATCTGCCCCATTCTCCACGGGGAGCGATCGCCCTGTCCTCTAAAATTCCGGCGTTGGTGAAGTAGAAGAGGAAAGATAGAATTGAAGAAAAAATGAACTGTCCAGAAGGTCACTCCGAGCATATTCGGAAAAATGGTTTTCGTGGGG
>JBIKYI010000172.1:0-6276 GCA_044355355.1 Limnothrix sp.
CATCATATCGGCTCCCTTTCTGACTGATCACCCATCCAGCGCAAGATTAAATTTCTCAAGCAGAATCTCCAACAACCATCATCCAGAGAACTGACGTATATTAGTGCCTAGATACCAAAGCGGCACAGTACAATCCTTTTCACCCAGCGATCAATGGTTTTTTCCCTTACCCAAACCAGCTCAAGACAACGAGAAATTATCGAAATCGTCTTCAGCAATGGCTGGGACTTCATGAAAAGTTTGCTCACAGGCGGTAAAGCAGACAAACCCCAAATCCCGCCCCCAGAAGTCTTTCGCAATATCCTCGTCGAACTTGGCCCCTTCTACGTCAAACTCGGACAACTCCTCAGCACCCGTCCTGATCTACTGCCCCCCCAATACATCGAGTCCCTCACTGCTCTCCAGGCCAAAGTTCCCACCGTTCCCTGGTTTGAAATCGAAAAAACCATCCGTGAGCAATTGGGACAACCCCTCGAACTCGTCTTCCAGGAAATCAACCCCAACCCCGTCGCCGCTGGATCCATCGCCCAAATTCATCGCGCTGTCCTCCGCAATGGTAAGGCTGTTGCTCTCAAGGTGCAGCGCCCCGGCATCGATCAGATCGTTGCCCAGGACATCACCCTGATCAAAAGCATTGCTGAATTGGCTGCCCTCACGGAGATTGGTCAAGACTACGATATCGTTGCCCTCGCCCATGACTTCACCAAGGCGGTCAAGGCGGAACTCGATTTTCGGACAGAGGCAGGCTACACCGACCAACTGCGGCGCAACCTCTCCAAAAGCCGTTGGTTTGACCAGCAAAACCTGGCGATTCCTGAAATTAACTGGGAACTGACCAGTGAAAAATTACTGGTGATGGAATGGCTCGACGGTAAACCCCTGCTCGAAGCGGATGTTCCTGCGAAAAAACAGCGGCAGGCGATTACGACGATTCTGTTTCGTGCCTTTTTTCAGCAAATTTTTGTGGATGGTTTTTTCCACGCGGATCCTCACCCAGGCAATATTTTTTATCTGGATAATGGTCGGGTGGCGCTGATCGATTGCGGCATGATCGGTCGTCTCGATCCCCGCACCCAAAAACTGCTGACAGAAATGCTGTTGGCGATCGTGGATATGGATGCCCAAAGTTGTGCCCAGCTTACCCTGGAACTATCGGAAGGGATTCGGGATACGAACTTGGCGCAATTGGAATCGGATTACGATCGCCTCCTGCGCAAGTACTATGACCGGAGTTTGACGCAACTGAATTTCAGTGAAGTGTTCTACGAAATTTTGCAGGTGGCACGGACGAATAAGGTGCGATTACCGGGAACCTTGGGTTTATATGCCAAAAGCCTCGCCAACCTCGAAGGGGTCGCCCGGAGTTTTAATCCTGAGGTGAATTTGCTGGATGAAATTAAACCGCTGATCACCGACATTTTCCGGCGACAACTGATTGGGGATACCCCTTTCCAGACGATGTTTCGGACAGTGCTGAATTTAAAAACCATTTCCCTGCGATCGCCCCGTCAGATAGATGTCATTCTGGATCGCATTAGTTCAGAAACCCTCCAGTGGAATCTGAAGATCCAAGAAGTCGAAGGTCTCAGACGTAGCATTGACGACTCTGCCAACCGTTTGTCCTTCAGCATTGTGGTGGGTTCTCTGATTATGGGGGCAGCCATTATTACCACTTCCCCCAACCGTCAATTATTAATTCTTAACGATATTCTGTTTGCTGCTGCTAGTTTGTTAGGACTCTGGCTCATTATTAGCATTCTGCGATCGGGCAGACTCAAATAATTCACAAATAAATCACAAAGGCGGGTAATTCTGCATAGCTGTGGTTGCTGTCTAGGCTTTGGACGGGAGTTCAACGGTGGCGTAAATATCGACTAAGGGGACATCCATCCCAAGGGCTTCGATCTGGGCGATCGCCGCTTGACCCTCATAGGTTTGTAATAGCCAAATATCTTTACTTTGACGACGAAAACATTCTACTAAATATTTCTCTGTATTCACTAAAATATATTCTTGCAGGCTAGGAATTTTTCGATAAAAAGCAAATTTTTTACCGCGATCAAAGGATTCTGTTGATGGCGATAAAATTTCGATAATTATCCTTGGATGCTGAATATAGTAATCACTTTCATCGTCGTTCTCATCACAGGTTACAACTAGATCTGGATAGAAAAATTTTTTCTTATCAGAAACAGAAACTTTCACATCTGCCATATAGGTTTGACAGACTGATTGACTTAATTTTCCCCGCAGCAGCAAGGCTAAATTTAAACTAATCGTGTTATGAATTTTTGTTGTACCTGCCATTGCATAGATTTCACCATCGATGTATTCATGTTTTACTTCGCTGGTTTTCTCAAACTCTAGATATTGTTCTGGGGTGAGGGGCTGATGGGAAGAGAGGGCAATCATTGTAACTATGAGCGAGATGGTACTTTTGATTGTATGAAAAATAATCGCGATCGCCATCATGTTACCTCCCGTCGTAACGCATCTTACGGTTCTGGGGCGTTGTCGTACCAATGGTGTTTGTGCTTGTCGAGTTGCCGTTCATTGTACGCCGAGATCGAGATCTCCGACTTCTTTTACTGCGTGGTTATGAACTCCTAAATCTAGCCACAGAAGTCGGGGATCTTAGAAGCAAGATCAGTCTCCAGATACAGTGTTGGACGAATTTCTATGCACCATCCTCTTTCGATAACCACTATTCACCACGGCGATCGCCATTCTGTAGTGGGGAAACCTCAATGCTATGAGTCATGACTTTTATTGATTCTTAACGATATTCTGTTTGCTGCTGCCAGTTTGTTCGGAACCCATTACAGAGCACTAACCAGCACAGAGAAGTAATGAAACCGCTAAATCATCTCCCCAGTGTTAACTTTCAGCAGATACTATAGTAACTGTTGGTCACTGCCCGCAGTCCTTGTCATCTGCCCTCTTAAGTTCATCAGAATTAAGTCGCTATGTTCTCCACACTCTTGGCTGATTTCCGCATTATTTTTGAGAGAGATCCCGCCGCTCGTAATTGGCTTGAGGTGTTATTCTGCTACCCTGGTCTACAGGCGCTCATGTTCCACCGCATCTCCCATGCCCTTTACCGCCTGGGGTTGCCCTTCTTTCCGCGATTTTTATCCCACATTGCCCGCTTTTTGACGGGGGTGGAGATTCATCCCGGCGCTCAGATTGGTCATGGGGTATTTATTGACCATGGCATGGGCGTTGTGATCGGTGAGACGGCGATCGTGGGTGATTATTGCCTGATTTATCAGGGGGTGACCCTCGGTGGCACGGGTAAGGAAAGTGGTAAACGTCATCCAACCCTAGGGGAAAATGTAGTTGTTGGTGGCGGTGCGAAGGTGCTGGGAAATTTGGAAATTGGCGATAATGTGCGGATTGGGGCGGGTTCTGTCGTCCTGCGCAATGTGCCTTCCGATTGTACGGTGGTGGGCATTCCTGGGCGGATTGTGTACCGTTCTGGGGCGAAGGTGAGTCCTCTGGAGCATGGCAGTCTGCCGGACTCTGAAGCGACGGTAATCCGGGCTTTGGTGGATCGCATTGAGGCGTTGGAGGAGCAACTCCAGGCGTTCCAAAGTCAGCAACCCCAACGGGTGCAGGTTTTAGCCGGGGGACAGGGGGAAGAGCCAAAGACCCGAACCTGTCGCCTGTCGGATAAGGAAATTCAACAGTATTTGGATAGTTCCGGTCTTTAGATCTTTGCTGTCTGGGCGATCGCTAGGTCAAGCTACTCAAAAATTCGTCATCGAGTTCATAGCCGAGGGTCTGGGCGATCGCCTTGACTCTGGATTTGGGTTGAATGCCTAATTGGGGCAGGGTTTCGCTCAGGCTAAAGACCTTATGCATGACAAAAATTTCAAGGGCTTCGGGGTTAAACTGAATGCCTTCGGTGCGGTGAAATTGGTGGGGCACAAGCATCGCAGTATAACGGGCGAGTTCTCCAGCTTTCCAATCGAGCAGGAAGGGAAACCAGGGGAAGATCGCATCAAGACGGACAAACCAGAGGCGAATTTCTGGGATTTCGGAAAGTTCGCGGGGGTCGTTTTCCTCACGCGGAAAATCGATCAGGAGTTGATATTTTTGCTCGGAGGCGGCAAGTTGTTCGTCCACTAGCAGCGACTGCACCAGGGTTTTGATGGGTTCGAGGTTTAAGCTCAGGATGTCTTTTTGGGGGATTCTAATGTCTGCCATAACTGCTGCGGCTCAAGGGTGTGTTTTATTGTAAGGCTTGGAGATGGGCGGTGAGTTCGCCAAGACTGGTGAAAATTTGCGAGGGAGCTTGGAGGCGATCGCCCTGATAAAGATTCCAAGTCTCGGTTGTTGGGTCAAAAATTAGCCGCAAATCTGCGTCTGTGGGCACAAGCTCGAAGCCTAGACGAATTAATGTCCGCACTGTCCAGGTGGCTTTTAGTCCTTCCCCCTCGAAGACAATGGGCGATCGCCGTTGATCATGCAGTTGAAATTGTCCACTTTCCTGGTCAAACCGAAAATTCTCACTATTAAAAGTCGCGCCGAGATAACCCTCTAATACCAATTCCTCCGGCGTACCCACCAGCAAATTCCCCCGCTCAGTAATCAGCCAAAGCTGATCCGCGCTACGTAATGCCAAATCGAGGTCATGGGTAGACATCAACATCGTCCGCCGTTGACTATGGGCGAGCGATCGCAAGAGTTGCATCACCTCCACCCGTCGGGGCAAATCCAGATAGGCAGTGGGTTCATCCAAAATCATCAAGTCCGTCTGTTGTGCCAATGCCCTGGCAATCATCGCCTTTTGCCGTTCCCCGTCGCTGATGTGGGTAATTGCTTTCTGACTCAACTCGCTTAAACCCACCGAGGCGATCGCCCCCTGCACAATCTCCCGATCCGTTGGATCCAAGCGCCCCCGCCAATCCGTATAGGGATGCCGCCCCAGCGCCACCAACTCCTCCACCGTGATCCAATCCAGATCCACCCGATCCGTCAGCACCAAACTCAAACGCCTTGCCCGTTGCGCCGCCGAAATGCCATACAAATCCTCCCCCTGCAAATAAATCTCGCCCCCCTGCGGTCGATTTAAACCCGCCAGAGTCCTCAGCAAAGTCGATTTACCCGCCCCATTCGCCCCAATTAAACAAACAAACGATCCCGCCGCCAAGGACAACGACAACGATTCAAACAACACCCGTTGCCCATAGCCCACCCGTAAATTTTTCGTCACCAAAATCGGCGATCGCATCCCAGAGCCAATCACAGACTCGCCTGAGCCTTCACCCGCGAACAAACCCAATTATGGGGCAACGCCGACGGCCAACCCATTAACCGCGCCTCCGGGCAAATCGTCGTAATCGTCAACTGACAATCAATCAACTCAAACCCCTGCTGCTGACATTGCTCAATACTATGCTTATTAATCGACACATCCTCAAACTCCACCGTCTTATTACACTGCACACAGACCAAATGGTGATGGTGCTCCTGGGACTGGTTTAACTCATAATGCTTATGACCCTCCGCCAACTCCAACTCCCGCAAAATCCCCATCCGCGTCATCAACTTCACACTGCGGTACACCGTCGATAAACTAATCTTTTCCCCCTGCTCCAATAGCTTGCTATGGAGATCCTCCGCACTCAGATGATTCCCCTGGGTCAGATTTAAAAAAGTCATTAAAATCTTTTCTCGCTGGGGGGTCAACCGCCAACCTTTTGCATTAAGCTCTGCCTTAAGCGCGTTGACATCATAGGAGGGTACGAGCATATATTCTCAGCTTGTACTTTTACAGTACATTTTCAACAAGTTCAGCTTATTGACAAGAATAACCTCCATAATTTCTTTTTGCAATAGCTGACTCTAATTGATAATAGAGAGCGGCATCAGCACATCAAGAAGGGCGTTAAAAAAGTCTTGCAAACATATCCAAAAATGTCCTTGAGAACGTGTTTCAGATTACTATGCCTAGTTGCTGGGGAGAAAGTTTAAAGAGAAAGCTTAGAGAAAAAGTTTGGAAAGAAGATTTAGCTAATGTTTAGGTGAACTTAATAGTCATAATCTGTGATTAGGGCAGCAAGATCGATATGTTTTTCGATGTGGTTGGCGAGGTTATCGAGGATCATTTCCCGGCGTTCTGTGGAGTCGGCAATGCCTGTGGCAAGGGAGGAGAGACCGCGTTTTTGTCGTAGATCGTTGAGCCAAAAGCGCCGCCATGGACCATTGTTAAACAGTCCGTGGAGGTGAATTGCCCAGACGTTTTTGCCTTGGTTAATGATGCCGAGATCG
>JBIKYI010000174.1:0-6222 GCA_044355355.1 Limnothrix sp.
TTCTCTGGAGAGGGTGATGCAGGGTTGGGAGAGGAACGCGCTGTTGGGTAAAATTTCGCCGTTGAAGTTCATTAGCCCTAGACCGCTGAGGGCTTCGTTACGTTTGCCGACTTCGTTGGGGGGTAATACTTGTTTGCCGAGTATGGTTGCGCCGTTGCAGATGCCGAGGATTGTGCCTCCGGCGGCGGCGTAGTTCTGGAGTTGTTGGGGACATTTGTATTTATGCAGAAACTCAAGATCGGCGATCGCCTGGGTGGTGTGGGGAATAATCAGGGCATCGGGATAACCCAATTGGCTAGCGGGATCGAAATAACTCAACTCGATACTAGGTTCGCTTTCTAGGGCATCGAGATCGTCGGTGCGGGCAATGTTGGGAAGGCGCAGGATCTGAATTTTGAGTTGCTGTTTAACGGTTTGTGCGGATGGATTATCGAAGGTTAGAGCGCTTTCGGGATGGAAGGAGTGACTGGAGAGGGGGGGTAAATAGCCCAGGACTGGACGTTTGATATTTTCTTGTACCCAACGGCTTTCGAGGTCATAGAGGCGGCGATCGTCTTGCCATTGATTAAACACCACGCCCCGAATCATCTGACGATTTTCTGTGGATAATCTCTGCCACAATCCCCAGAGTTGATTTAAAGCGCCGCCATGTTTGCAGTCAACGAGGATCACTCCAGCAATCTCGAAGGGGGAAGCCTTGAGGAGTTCGAAATTGGCATCGGTATCCGTTTGGGTGGGGTTAAACAACCCATAGCGATAGGTGTCGAACACCATGAAGTTGTGGTCTGCTTTGGTCTTTTCGAGGCACTCGTAGATGAGGGGTTTGGCGATGCTGTAATAATTTTGATAATAGTCTGAACGACTTACTGTGCCGATGCCGCGCCCCTGGATGAAGAGTTGGTATTGTAGGCTGGCAGAACTTTGGGGCTTGAGGACAACGGGATTGAGATGGGCGGTGACGGGAATCCCTGCTGCCCAAGCTTGCCAAGCGATGGAGTAGCTGACGGTCACGTTGTGATCGATGGTGTAGCCTTTATCGATTTCCACTTGACCTTGGAAGGGGGCAACATGCCAATCTTCCCGCGCTAACCATCGACAGAGCGCTGTGGCGAACCATGATTTTCCGGAACCGCTGGTGGGACTAAAAACGGCGATCGCCCGCATAGGAAGGAACCCTCAAATCAAAACAACTTGGGCATCTAGACACTGAACATCAATATAACGAATCCCTAGCGCAAGTACAAAAAATGCAAAGTTAATATGTCAACTCAGTAATAAAACCTAAGCAAAATTAGCTTAAATCAAACTAAGTCATAAAACTTCAGTAATATCTACAGGGCAAAACGGCTCCACCAACAGCGCAGATGATTCCAAGTGCGATCGCCAAAAGGAATCGTCTCCGGAATTTGTCCCGCCTGCCACTCCTCCAAAATCGCCCGTCCCAAAGGCGTTAACCGAAAACTATTCGTCAGTCCCTGACCATCCACCTCACGGCGCAGCATCCCCACCTGGATCAGCCACATCATCAAATGTTCCGCTTTCAACTCCGGCAAAACCTTCGCGCTGTAGCCCGCCGCCACGCCGAGATGACCACTAATGTGATTTAGGGAAACACTCTGATCCCGCATCGCCGCCAGCAATTGCCACTGAAAGGGAGTACAGGCAAAAGCGACCAAGGCACGCCACTTCGTCTTCTGGTCATACTGAATAGGTTTAGGTTGAATCACCATAGGGATGTTACGGGGAGATCTTGAGAGAGAGTTAATCCATATTCTAAACATTTATCCTGGTGCATTTCTATGGGAGAAACGGCGCTGACTTTGGGCAAGGGAATAGGGAATATATTACAGGCTGGATTGGCGATCGCCCCATGGCTAATCAAGTTAAAGAAGTACTTAATGACAAATTCATACTGTCAAAAGTCGCTCACGAAATCCTATTATTTTTTATCTTGACATCGCTAGACCAGACTTTATAGCCAGTTTTAAAAACGGATTTCTTCATATATAGCGTTTTCGTCCTAAATGAAGTCCACACATTTCTCGCTGAATAAAGGCTTTGATTATCGGCTAGTGCCTCACTTAAAGCGAAATTGCTATAAATACCAGCAAACATCGTAGATCTCCTAAAAAATTAGAGTTTCATAGAGTTCATTTAAAATAATTTTTTTACAACAACTTACTCATTAAACTAATATTATTTAAATTCATGGATTTAAAAATTAATTGCTAAAAATTGCTCATTCGTTTTAGTACTTTGTCCATACTAAAATCAGGCGAATTTTCTGTTTGAATCGTATTTGCTAGATAACGTTTGTAATAATCAATAAATCTGTGAGAAATAATATCTATCAGTTGTGCATCTTGCTTTAATAATGCAGCCATTGTTTTACAAGAAATGATCAACAATTTTGTTTCACATATTGTTGACATATCAATATTGTTGAGAGAAATATCTGAAAACAAGGATAATTCACCAAAACAATCCCCTGACTGGAGATATTCAATAGGTGTCTCAGGACAATTCATTAAAAATTCCTGACGTTGATCTAAATCCTGTATTTCCTCTGCTAACTCTTGATATAACCAATAGAGAGAATAATGATGTTTATTTTGAACAATAGAAAATGCTGTAGGACCAATAAATATCGCCAGTTCATATGCTACTTTTTTGAGTATTTTAGAATCAAGAAGTGGATCTGACTGTGCCTTAGGTCGATGACTTAAGGAAAGAAATTCATTACCTAGTGATTGCGATTTTAATTTTTGTTTAACTTGAATACATCCATTCAACATAAGAAACATACTATTGCCTGGTAAGTTACTGTGATTGATATTTTCCTCTACGTCGAACAATATTGATGTGCTATGTTCCAAAATATGTTCTATTAAATCCGAATTTAGAGTGGCAAAAAAATCGATTTTTTTAATTAAATTCACAGCTTGATCAACAGAATCAAGTAAATAATTTGAATTTATTTGTTGGCGGTTAAGGGCATACCAAGTTCGACGTAAAAGCTCTCGATCACAATCAGAAACATACTTTTGAGGGTAATAGCGAATACGATATGTAATAAACAATGATGCATCTATAATTTCATACTTCCATGTTTTTACTTGAACAGGCATATTAAGATTGATTCCAGGGCAAGGCTTGTTGAGAATAGCTTGAGAAACAGTATCAATGACTTGGTTGGGGGGGATTAAACCTGAAGCAATAAAATCAACTTCCCGTCGGACATGACCTCCTTTTTCGATGACTTGAATAATTTCATTAGACATTGATTTATTCGGAATTTGGACAATCACTCCATTCTTGGTCCTAATCGTTGTGGCTCTCCAGGTAATTGACATAATCTCACCTTCATTGCCTTTAATAATGACTCTATCCCCAATATGAAAGGGTTTGTCAATTTCTAATGCTGCCCCAGAAACAAAATTTTCGACAGTAGACCGAAGAGAAAAACCAATAATCGCTACGAAAAAGGCAGAAGTAGTAAAAATAGCAGTAATATTGATACCTAGTATCTGAAAAATAACGATGGCACAAGCGCTGTAGAGCAACAAGGAAATTACTAATTTCACTAAATCTGAAGCTTGTTTTCCTTGAATTTGAGTGATATTAACAATTAGAAAAAAAACAAAATCGACAACAATAATACTCCCTAACATTAATGTAATAACTTTTAGAGAAATTAATATTTCGTTAGCGATAAGATCTGGATTATTACTAAAAAAAGTACAGACAAACAGGAATAATCCTGTGAGACCAACTAGAATCAATGTCGAATTTTTCATGAATTAATAAATAAATCAATAAACAACAATCAATGTCAACACAAGGAAGTTCCTATCAGTAGGATCAGATCTGAAATATTTGTTTCTTTAGAAAAGAAATATGCTAATCAAAGATGCTCTAGAGAAGGGAAAATAAAGAGATAAAAATTAATCTATTTTACCAGCAAAACTATTCTCTCTTTTTTGCTTTTTGCTCATTTTCAAAAAGTGCCTTGTTCAAGCTAATTAATAGTCTATTAACTGAATCAGTTAATTTACCAAATTCACTAGTATAAGATGTTGTATCTAATGATTTAATGATCTCGATTTTCCCTAAACTGATCTCTTCTGTCAGACGGGAGATCGTATCTAAGGGACTAAGAATCCAACGTTTTACAATAATGCCGATAATGGCATAGGTCACTAAGAAAATACTGGCAATTAATAGGAGATAAGCTAGAACTTTACCACGTGCTTGTTGTTTTTCTGCTGTCACAGGGACAGTGACTATTCTTGTGCCAATGATTTCATTTATTTTCCAACCAAAGCCATTAGAGTCACCGTAAATTTTGATCATGCTTGGTGGTGCAACTTCTGGGGTGCTATGGCAGACTAGACAACTTTCTTGGTCTACGGTGATAGGTTGGGCAATATATAGGATTGCTTCTCCTTGTTTGGTTAGCCGTTCTTCAATAATTTCTTTTAAGTCTGGCTTCTCTGTAAAACGACGAATTAGCTCCACTTGCCATTCTTCGGCGAGGTCTTTGCGATTGGTTGGATTGAGAACTCTTTCTGAATATTGATATTCTTGGTAGTCTTCACTTAGGTGTTCAAAAACTTTTTGAGCCGTATAGGAAGGAACTGACTGGGGGATAAATTCTTGATCTATTGTGTTGGTAAATAAAGGCTGAAGCTCTTCTGATGTAAAGCTGCGAACGGATATTGCTGTATTTAATAGTAGTTTGGCGGAATGGATAATATTATTTCGCGCATTTTTTACTTCTAGGGTATAGGTAAAAAAGCCTGCAATAATCCAGCCCAATAAAAACATGCTAAAGATAACAAGTGAGACTCTTGATTGCAATTTCATGGCTGTTTATTCTTTTCAGGAAACCAGCATTATAGCTATTGCACAAAAGGATAATTGTAGCTTTTTGTGGCTTTTTGTATATTTATCAATATCCCGATCAAGATTCCTTTACGTTTTTATCAAGTTTTTCGTTAAAATTGATTGAAAGGCTTGTTTGTGGACAAGTGAGATTATCCTTTGGTGGCGGGGGGAGCCTTCCGTTTCCGTTGTTGGGGTTGGACTGTGGTTGCTTTTTGCTCCGAGGTTGTTGTTTCTTCTGCTTCTGGGGATGGCTGTAGTTGTTGACGACCGTTACGCACAACTCCCAGCATTTGTACTAATTGCCCTTCTAAGCCGGATAACACACTGTTGGCGTAATCGTCTGCGCCCTGTTGAATTTCGGTTGATTCGGCGATCGCCAATTCCCGCATTTCCCGAATCTCCTCATAGGCTTGGTGACGACTCTCCTCCACTTCCTTCGCTAAAGCCTGCTTGAGGCCCATACATTCCACTTCCGCCTCTTGGCGCATCTGTTCCGCAATCTGTTCTGCTTGGCGAATGATCGTCATCTCATCCAGCAATTGCGCTGCCCGTCGTTCCGCCGCCGACATAATTTCTTCGGCATATTCCTCTGCTTCAACGATCAATTGAGCCTTTTGTTGCAGCACTTCCATCGCCGCCTCAATCACCTTCGGCAAACTTGCCCGCACCAAATCTAACTGGTCGAGTAGTTTTTCCTCCTCCACCAAGGTGATCCCCGTTAGGGGAATGTGGGGGCTATCAAAAATAATCTCCTCAAGCTGTGTGAGTTGTTGCTGCACATCGAGATCTACACCTCCGTAGAGGGTAGCGGCTGGAGAGGATTGTTCTTTGGAAGTTTCTGGGGGGGTTGAACTCTGAAGCATTGATAGAGATCTTGGGCGACGTTATCAGGAACAAGGTGATCGATGGAGCCACCGAACTTAGCAACTTCTTTGACGACGCTACTACTTAAAAAACTATACTCGTTGGAGGTCGCGAGGAATACTGTCTCGATGTTAGCCCAAAGCGTCTTGTTTGTATGTGCCATTTGTAGTTCTTTTTCAAAATCCGAAAGCACTCGTAGCCCTCTGAGTAAAACCCCAGCCTGGCGCTGACGGGCGTAATCGGTGGTCAGTCCGGTGAAGCTGGCAACTTCAACATTGGGTAGATGCTGGGTACAGAGACGAATTTGTTCGACCCGTTTCTCTAGGCTAAAAATCGGGGATTTGCTAGGGTTACAGAGGACGGCAACGATAACTTTTTCAAATAGGCGATCGCCCCGTTCGATGATGTCAAGGTGACCGAGGGTAATGGGGTCAAAGCTGCCAGGGTAGATTGCAATCACAGAAAATCAGG
>JBIKYI010000175.1:0-6220 GCA_044355355.1 Limnothrix sp.
CCTTCCCAACCAAAATTGCATCCTGAACTTACCTATTGAACTGACCTAACAACTACCGAAAAATTACCCGCAGATGATCGAAAAATAAACCTCAAAAGATCCGCAAATCCGCAAAACCGACCACCATCCCAGCCTAGAAATTCGGTCGATTAGAAGTTGTATGAAAAGTTAAAGCAATCACACCCGCCAAAACCACCGCATTAGTAGGATCACAGCCCAGCAACAACAATACTTCATAACTTGTTAAACAAACCATTGCCGCCAAACCGAGGGGACTACAGAGCAGCTCGAAAAAATCAGCGATCTGTTCTAATAGCTCTAGAAAATGGAGAAAATATTTTAGAATAACCATCGTCTCTTGAGCCTCATTTAAGGTGAACAAAAAGATAAACAATACGGATCAACAATTGCCAAGCAAGGCTTGTTAACAGGCTTTTTTTAACAGTACTTGTTCAGCCAAAGTTTTTAATACAAAAAGATCTCAACACCCAATCCAAATATTGACCATCAGCGCTTAAGATAAACACTTGATATGGGAAAGAGAGACAATGACAAGCTTGAACAATGGGCTTAGCCATTGGTCTAGGGTAGGATACGAGAAAAATCTTATCGATAAATGTATCGATTACGACAAGACTTTCGACTTTTTTACTAATAAAACAAAATGGGGGACACCATTTACTGTATCTGTTCCAATTTAAATTTGCCACTGGGGTTCATCAATGTTTAGCATCATAAAAGTTAGACTCTCTCTGTATTTTTGCGGAGTTTAATGGGAAATTTCTAGCCTTTGTCTGAATCAATATCTGATAAGTATCTGACAAATAGTACATCAGTCTGCTTAGAATTCTCTTAATGGGGGTTTGCTGTTGATTTCACCATGCTTACTCCATTCCCTTGCCTCCTCCCTGTTCCCCTCGCGGTTGGTCTAACCATAAAAGTCCCTCACATGATTAAGTTTGTGGTTAAGTTTGCTCTGGGTTTTTGCCTTGGCTGTATCTTACTCTTCTTTCCCTTGGGTCAGTTCCAGGCGGATGGATTAGACTCTTTGCGGACTTTGGCGGTGCAGCTTGATGGTCGCCAAAAGCCTCTGGATACGGTGGCGAAGGAGACGGTGGCTAAAATCCATGGCGCGACAACTTATCAACTGGCGAATGGTGTACTGGAAGATTATCTCAGCACCTATCTTGAGCTTTGGTTTAATAGCCGCAATTGGCAGGAAGAGCCGTTTGTCTTGGTGAGTTATCGTCCGCTCAAGGAATTGGTAGATCTCGATCTTGCGCAAAGGCATTTTTCCGATGGGGAATTGGTGACTAATCAAAAATTGACGGCGGTGCTAGAGCTTGCCCATGGGAAGCAACTCAAGGGGCTGGATCTCAATCGTGATGAGCAGGAAGCATTGATTGTTGAGGAGCGGTTAAATTTACTCCATAACACGGTAGGGAATCTGGATTTGCCGCTTGTGCCGCCCCCCACAGATATACAAGGGGTATGGTCAGGGTTAAATCAGGCGACTTCTCTCTATGAACCTGGGGCGATCGCCCCTTTGGTTGCGGATTTTGCCGGGATTCAACAGGCAGTATTGCAGAATGGCATTGAAGATTTAGCGCTGTTGCCGGGGGTGGCAAGTTTAGCGACCGAATTCAAAATGGGCTTGCGCAGTCTTAATGCGGTGATTTATCCCTCGGATTTTGTCTTGGCAAGGGAGGTGCATTTTAACCATTTTCATCCTTTTGCTAAGGCTTGGCAGCTCTATGGTTTAGCTTTCATGGTGATGTTAGTTGGTCTTTGGGTTAAGCCGTGGGATCTTTATTGGACGGCGATGGGGTTATTTAGTACGGGGATCGCGGTTCAGACCTATGGCTTTCTGCTGCGGATGCAGATTGCTGGTCGTCCCCCGGTCACCAATATGTATGAGTCGGTGGTTTGGGTGGGCTTCGGGATCGCGGCGATCGCCCTCATCTTTGAGCTAATGACCCGCAATTGCTATTACGTCCTGGTTGCAGCCCCCTTATCTGTGATTTGCCTAATTTTGGCAGACAGTTTACCGACATTGCTTGATCCCAGTATTACCCCCCTAATCCCTGTATTGCGGGATAACTTTTGGCTTAGCATTCATGTACCGACGATCGCCCTCAGTTATGCCAGCTTTGCCCTCGCTATGGGTTTAGGTCATGTCGCCCTGGGCAATTATCTCTTTACACCAAATGCCCAACCGCGCCTGAAACTGCTTTCCCAGCTCAATTATCGCGTTTTGCAAGTGGGCGTTTTATTGCTGATGATCGGCATTATTTTCGGTGGTGTTTGGGCAAATTTTTCCTGGGGACGTTTTTGGGACTGGGATCCAAAGGAAACCTGGGCACTCATCGCCCTGCTTTGCTATCTTGCGCCGCTGTACGGTCGTCTAGTGGGCTGGATCAGCGATTTTGGTGTCCATGTCGCCAGTATTATTTCCTTTAATGCTGTGTTGATGGCATGGTACGGCGTTAACTTTGTCCTCGGCACTGGCTTACATAGCTATGGCTTTGGTACGGGTGGTTCCGCCCTGCTCATTGCGGGGGTTGTCGGCTCAGATCTGTTGCTTGTGCTCGTCACAACGATGAAACATAAGGGTTGGTTCAGACCTGTTGTGCCGGAGCCGTTAGCCACCGCTGAAAACTCTCGTTAGATTGAGATTGAGGGGGTCAGCCATCGCTTGTGTCATTTTATGATTAGAGGAAAAAACCTATGCAAAGACGGGAATTTTTAAGTTGGGTTGGGTTGGGGCGATCGCCACATCACTCCCCCTGGCGATCGCCGCCTGTACAGACAGCACAACCCAAAGCACACAAAAACCTAGAGCAGACGGATTTGCCGCCATCGGCACCGTTGCCCAACTAGACAAAGCCGGCTTTCTCGCCAACAAAAACTTTAATGGCAAAAAAGTTGCCGTCATCCGTGATCCCAATAAGAGCGATGCCCTGATCGCCATTAACAGTCTCTGCCCCCACCAAGGCTGCACCGTTAAATGGGAAAGCGATGCCAGTAAATTTGCCTGCCCTTGCCACGGCTCTTCCTTCAACGCCGATGGTTCCGTCGCTACCGGTCCCGCCGCCCAAAACCTCCAAATCTTCACCGCCACGATTGAAGCAGACATGGTTTACATCAAACTGACCTAAACTCAAAACAGCCCAATCAACAAAAAACCGGCTTGAGATTAGACATTCTTAAGTCGGTTTTTATGGTCACTCCAAATAAAAATTAGACACCCATTGCCTCCCTTTCTAAAGAGCTGCCGAAGTGCGGAGGGATCAGAAATTTGTGGTCATTCAAAAACCCAAAATAGCGAACAATCAAACAATCCATTAAGCCTTTAGAGTCGCACCAAACTGCTCAATCAAAATCCCCTTAACCTTCTCCTTCAGAGTTTCACCACAGGGAATCTTCGTTTCCACCACAGAACCCAAACTCGCCCCCTTACCAACCGTGCCACCCTGATACAGATTGACCGCCTCAACAATCTTGCCATCAACCTTCGCCTTTGCCCCCAACATCCCCAGATCACCCACCTGAGCCTGACCACAAGAATTCGGGCAACCCGTCCAATGCATCCGTACCCGTTGGGGAATATCCAGTTCAGCATCTAACTCCCGCGCCAAAGCCAAACCCTGAGCCTTCGTTTCAATCAGCGCAAAATTACAATAATGACTCCCCGTACAGGACACAAAAGAACGCACTAAAGTACCGGGATTAACAGAGAATCTCTCCAAGAGAGGCTCCTTAAGCAAAGCATCCACATTCTCAGTCTTCACAAAAGGAATAATAAAATTCTGCTCCACAGTCATACGAATTTCACTATCCGCATAGGTTTCAGCCAATCTTGCCACCTCAAACATATCCTCAGCCGTCAGACGACCCGCAGGCACATGAAGACCGACAAAACTGTAACCCTCCTGTTTCTGAGCATAAACCCCAATATGATCACGCTTATCCATCGTAAAAGCATTTTCCGGAGCCGCCGTCGCCAAGGACTTACCCAACTCCTCCTCTACCTTCGCCCGGAACTTCTCAATGCCCCAAGATTCCACCAACCAGAGAATACGAGACTTTGCACGATTTCCCCGCAACCCTTCTTCCGCACCATAACGTGCATAGATAGCGAGAATTGCCCGACTCAGCTCCAACACATCATCCGTAGGGGGAACCCAGACATTGATCGAGACACCTTCCGCCGCTCTCTGGGCAGAAAAATAGCCCCCAACCAGCACATTGAAACCAAACTCACCATCCTTAAAGGCAGGAACAAAGCCAATGTCATTAATCTCCACATGGGAAGAGTTATCTGGTGCTCCTTCAATACAGATATTGAATTTACGGGGTAGATCACTAAACTCCAAACTACCTTCACCACCATTCGTGATCATATCCTGAAGTTTTTCCGCCAATTCCCGCGTATCAAAATATTCTTCTGGATCAATGCCAGAAATAGGAGAACCCGTGATATTACGAATATTGTCGTGACCAGATTGGATACTGGTCATGTTGGCATCTTTAAACTTTTGGAATATATCCGGCACATCTTCAAGGCGCACCCCCCGCAGTTGGATGTTTTGGCGAGTGGTGATGTCCGCGCTACCATCTTCCCCGTAACGCTTGACGATTTCTGCAAGGACTTGCATCTGATCACTGGTAATAATGCCGTTGGGCATCCGCATCCGCAGCATGAACTTGCCCGGTGTTACAGGGCGGTGGAACAACCCAAGAAATTTGAGGCGAATGATTAGGTCATCTTGATCCATCGCTTCCCAGCCAGATTGAGCTAATTGCTCAATTTCAGCTTTAATTGCTAATCCTGGTTTGTCAATTTTGGCTTGCTCAATCTTGGTGAGTTTGACTTGTTTTGCTGCGTCAGTCATGGGAAGTAAACCTAATGCCGTGATGAATGCCCTCTGATTTTTAGGTTCCGAGATGAACATCCAAAGATACTTGCTTAAAGTATCGATTCGGATCGGCTACTTTTGTATTTTTTGATACTGTACAAATATATTTTTGTGGAAAGTCAATAATATAAATGCTGTTTTGTCATTTACTGATAGATAAATAATGGACTAGGGGTTATGCAGAGAGGTGTGATCCCATGCTTAGGGATTCGGATATCCAACCCTGATGGGAGGGATGAATTTGATATTCTGTAGGGGATGAACATTCGTGATCAAATCGGAAGGATGGAAGGGTGATGGCAGCAGACTTTAAAGATTATTATGCGATCCTTGGAGTGGGCAAAAGTGCTTCTGCTGACGAAATTAAAAAGACATTTCGTAAACTTGCGTTGAAATACCATCCGGACAGGAATCCGGGCGATAAGGCTGCGGAAGAGAAGTTCAAGGAATTGAGTGAAGCCTATGAGGTGCTCTCTGATGCGGAGAAACGTCAGAAGTACGACCAGTTTGGGCAATATTGGCAGCAAGCATCTCGATCAGGGAATGCGGGGAGTCCCTATGGTGCTGGGGGTAATGTTGATTTTAATAATTTCAGTAATTTTGATTTTGGTGAATTTGGCAGTTTTGATGAGTTTATTAGTGAGTTGTTAGGGCGTGGTGCTGGTAGAAGCGCGAGAAATCCCTATAGTGATTTTGGGTTTAATACGGGAGCTGGTGCGTCGAGATCGACTCCGGGTGCTCACCGGGAGGCTGATATTCAATTGACTTTTTCGGAGGCGTTTCGGGGTGTGGAGAAGAGGTTGAGTATTGGTTCGGAGGTTATCAGTGTCAAAATTCCGGCGGGGGTAACGGCGGGGAAAAAGATTCGTGTGCGGGGCAAGGGTGCGCCGAATCCGGTGGGGGGGCAACGGGGGGATTTGTATTTGGTGGTACAGCTTATGCCCCATCATTTTTTCCAGTTTGATGGGGATAATTTGGTTTGTACTTTGCCGATTACTCCGGATGAGGCGGTGTTGGGGACTTCGGTGGATGTGCCGACCCCTGATGGATTGGTGACGATGCGTTTGCCTGCGGGTGTTAAGGCTGGTCAGTCTTTGCGGCTACGGGGTAAGGGCTGGCTGAAGCCGAAGGGCGATCGCACGGATCAGTTGGTGAAGATTGAGATTACTGTTCCTAAGAATCCGACGGCGGCAGAGAAGGAATGTTATGAGAAGCTGAGGGATTTGGGTAGCTATCAGCCCCGTGCTTCTCTGGCGAATGTTCGTCTTTAGGGATTGTTGGGTGGTGGTGTTAGTTATTGG
>JBIKYI010000176.1:0-6209 GCA_044355355.1 Limnothrix sp.
TGTTTATGGTTTTTGGGGCTTAGTCACTATTGTTCCTTTAATCAACCAAATTAAATCACCAGGTGCAAGTTTACTAGCGGGAATTTTAATTGGTGCCTTGATGATTTTACCGACTGTTGCCCTCATTGCCGATGCGAGTTTAAGTGAAGTACCAAACAGTTATTTAAATGCCGCCAAAGCCCTTGGAATTTCCCAATGGGGCATTGTTTCAGGGGTGATTATCCCAGCTGCAAAATCGGGTTTAGTGACTGCCGGAATCCTAGCAACTGGAAGAGCTTTAGGGGAAACCATGGCAGTGTTGATGGTCTGTGGCAATGTGGTGAAAACACCGACAAGTCTCTTCGATCCAATCCGTACTCTTACCGCCAATATTGCCCTAGAAATGTCCTATGCCTTAGGCGATCATCGGGCAGCATTATTTGTAAGTGGTTTGATCTTAATGGCTATGGTTATCACATTACTATTAGCAGCGGAATGGTTTGCAGAGATAGGAAAAATTCATGGTTAATAATTTCATGGCTAGGCATAGCATTCGCGAGCATTTAGCTTTGGTTTTAATTTGGGCTGTCCCTTGCATTATTACTGGGATTTTTTTGTGGATTATCGGTGATATTTTATGCCATGGTCTTAGACAAATCAGTTGGCAATTTTTATTCTCTGAACCATTGGATGGGGGACGAAAAGGTGGGATTTTTTCTATTCTTGTCTCGACATTCTGGATATTAGTTATTTGCATGAGATTTGCCTTACCTTTAGGCATTAGCACCGCAATTTTATTAGCCGAATATAACGATCAAAACTCAATCTTTGGTCGCCTTGTGCGCTGGAGTTTAGATATTTTGGCAGGGGTTCCTTCCATTGTGTTCGGTTTATTTGGTAATGCAATCTTTGTGAAGGCTTTAGGTTTAGGTTTTTCGATTTTAGCGGGGGGATTAACCCTTGCCTGTATGGTTTTGCCGCTCTTAATTCGTGCAACGGCAGAGGGCTTACGGGCAGTCCCCCAAAGTTATCGTCTGGGTGCTGCGTCCCTCGGTATTTCCCAAACAAAAACCCTCTGGTATCTCGTTTTGCCTGCTGCGATGCCGGGTTTTGTCGTCGGTTTTGTTCTGGGTATCGGACGGGCGATCGCCGAGACAGCGGCATTAATTTTCACCAGTGGCTATGTAGATCGTCTGCCGAGTTCCTTGTTAGATTCCGGGCGAAGTTTATCCATTCATATTTATGATTTAGCCATGAATATTCCCGGAGGTAATGCCAATGCCTACGGCACAGCAACGGTGTTAATTTTGCTATTACTACTCATTAATGGCTTAACAAGTTGGCTCGGTCATTATTGGACAAAATATAATTTGAAATTTTAGATATTTTGAAATTTTAGTTTTAGCTCTCACTTGCATTTGCAACCATTTACCAATGACGATGTTACAACCTCGACCCACTAGTCAGATTACAGCTTTACGTACCGAGAACCTCAGTTTAAGCTATGGACAAAAAGTGGCTTTTCAAGGGATTTCTCTCCAGATTCCTTCCCAACAAATCACGGCGATCGTGGGGCCATCTGGTTCGGGAAAAAGTAGTTTTTTAAGTTGTTTAAATCGTCTCTGTGATCTCCAGTCACAATGTCGCGTATCGGGCAAAATTTATTTATCGGGACAAAATATTCTTGACCCCAAAATTAACGTCATCAACCTCAGAAGGCGAGTGGGGATGCTATTTCAACAGCCCAATCCTTTTCCCTTTTCAATTTATAAAAATCTCGCTTTTCCACTGCGGGAACATGGCATCAAGGATCGTCAACAAATTGAACAAATTATCACCGAAAGTTTAGAGTTGGTCGGACTTTGGGCAGAGGTTAAAGATCGCCTGAAAATGAGTGCTCTACGTCTATCGGGAGGGCAGCAACAACGTCTTTGTTTAGCTCGCACTTTGGCACTGAAACCTGAGGTTATTTTGATGGATGAGCCTTGCAGTGCCCTCGATCCGATTTCTGCTGCTGTCATCGAAGCATTAATTGTTGAGCTTGCCCAAACCCAAACGATCCTCATTGTTACTCATAATCTTGCCCAAGCGAAAAGGATTGCCCAACAAACAGCCTTATTTTGGGTACAGGAGAATGCGGGTCGATTAATTGAAGTTGCACCGACGGAGTTGTTTTTTGAGCAGCCAATTAATTCTTTAACTCAAGCCTATGTCAATGGTTTACAGGGCTAAAATTACAGCAAAAAAAAGGATGCTTAATGATTTAAATAATCCATAAACATCCTATAAAAGTTCAATGAAAATAATTGGATGAACTTGAGTAAATACTGGTTAAATGACTGATTTTAGTTATTTGTAAAAATCAGTATGGGAAGGAATAGTTTCATAGACTTTTTCGCGAACGGGTTCTTTTTCGGCGCGGGGTTCGAGTTGCAATTCCGGCAGGATCGGATAGAAGGGCTGGTGCAGACTAATCATCTGTGCCAGGGTGCGCTTCAGTTCTGTGCGGGGCACGATCGCATCAACAAAGCCATGTTGCAGCACATATTCGGAGGTCTGGAAATCATCGGGGAGTTTTTCCCGTAGGGTTTGTTCAATGACCCGTCGTCCAGCAAAACCGATGGTGGCATGGGGTTCCGCCAGGATGAGATCGCCGAGCATGGCGAAACTGGCGGTGACTCCCCCTGTGGTGGGGTTCGTCAAAACGGGAATGTAGAGTAATTTTTTGCTGCGATGGCGTTCTAATGCGCCGGAGATTTTTGCCATCTGCATGAGGCTGAGCATCCCTTCTTGCATCCTTGCGCCACCGGAGGCACAGAGGACAACGACGGGTAAGCCTTCGGCTGTGCCATGTTCGACGAGGCGGCAAATTTTTTCACCAACGACGGAACCCATGCTACCACCCATGAAGGCGAAGTCCATCACGGCGAGGGCAACGGGTAAGCCATCCATTAAGCCTGTGCCAGTAACGACGGCATCAGTCAATCCTGTTTTTTCTTGGTACTCTTTGAGGCGATCGCCATAGGCCTTTTTGTCACGGAATTTGAGGGGATCGGTGGGGGCAACATTTTGGTTAATTTCCTGCCAAGTACCGTCATCAATTAATTGGCGGATGCGCTCACGGCTACCGACACGATTGTGAAAGCCACATTCCTTACAGACCATCTGATTGTTGCGGAGGTCTTTGGTGTAGGTCAGGACATCACAGGATTTACATTTCGTCCATAGCCCATCGGCGATCTCTCGTTCCTGTGGTGGTTGGAGATGGGGTTCATTATTCTGGCGATTTGCAGCAAACCAATCAAAGAGAGACATAGGCTTTTATGGCGAAACGGATTGTTTATGGATCATCTTCTGGATTACTTAGGAGGAGCAAGGCTGTCCATTGATCTTGCGATCGCACTTGGAGAGCGGCTTGGCTGCCCTGACCGAAATAGATGCCCAGTCCGATGTCCAGAACTCGGTTGGGGATGCTGTGGGACTCTAGCAGTTGTCCTAGAAATTCGGCTTCCCAGCGGGCTTTGGTGGTTCTAATTGTAGTCCAAGTCACAGTTTAGAAAAAGTCTCAGTACAAAGTAAGGGGATTAATAGGGAGCAAATGGAGAATAAATAAAGCGCCAATTCAAATTTGAATTGGCGAAGAATTAATGGGTAGCGAATATCTAGAGAACAGGGGATTTAGTCCGAAGATAACATTGGGATTTGGCAATGGGGCGAGTCCGTTTATGGCTTGTAACATCCCCTATAATGGGCGGGTTTGTGTTGCTGGAGAGGAAAAACCTTATGACGTTAATGACGTTGCCCCATAAGCGGATCGGTGTTGCGGTCATTCGTAATGATCGGGGCGAAATTTTAATTGATCGCCGTTTGGATAAAGGCGAAATGGCGGGTTTGTGGGAATTTCCGGGGGGCAAGGTAGAGGCAGGAGAGACGGTACAAGCTTGTATTGCCAGGGAAATTAAGGAGGAGATTAATCTGGATGTGCAGGTGGGCGATCGCCTGATCTTGATTGAGCATGATTATCCGAAATTTAAGGTTTCTCTCTATGTTCACTGGTGCGAGGTGGTCGGTGGGGAAGCTCAGGCGATTGAATGTCAGGAAATTTTATGGGTACAGCCCCAAGATCTCGGCAATTACAGTTTTCCCGAAGCGAATCTTGCCATCATTAACGCCATTCAGCAGGCTTGATCAGACATCAGACATCAGACATCACAGGGGAACTCTTTTGGGAGCAATGCCGTCAAGGGCAACATCAGGTGTGAGGAATCGCATCCGGTGTGAGGAAATCAAAGAGAAACGCTCAGGGTCGAAACAAGGTCAGACTCCGGGGCGTTTTTCTTTATTAGGTATTTTGGTTTTGGGGAGAGGGGGCGATCGCCTCAAAAGCCAGCTTTGCCGCCGCTTGCTGGGCAGCCTTTTTTGATCGTCCAAAGCCTTCTCCTAAAAGTTTGTCCTGCAACCAGACCCGCGCAAAAAAGAAATCATCCTCACTCTGGCTCTGAGCATTTTGGGTCACTTCATAGGTTGGTAAACAATGGTGCTCACTTTGCGTCCACACCTGGAGGGCATCCTTATAATTTTGCCGCGCTGGGTCTTCTTTAATTTCCGCTGCTTTCAGTTGCAGTAGAGGATCTAACCACAGATGGATCAGCGTCAAATCACGGGTGGACATAAATAACGCCCCCAACACCGCCTCAAAGGCATCTGCCAACAGGGAAATTTCCCCAGCCCCTTCATATATGCCATGGTGCAACAAATACTTTTTCAGATTGTAGGACTCGGCAAATTCAGCCAGGGTGCGATCGCTGACCAGAATCGAACGGATCGCCGCAAATTCCCCCACAGGTTCATCGGGATAAACGGCATAGAGTACCTCCGCCGCCGCTAGACGCACCACCGCATCCCCGATAAATTCAAGCTGCTCATAGTTTTTCTCCGGGGCAATACTGGCATGGGTCAAGGCGAGATCTAATAAATCCCAGTTCACCAACTCCTGATCTGGCAGACCCAAGCGATCCATTAAACGTTGCAGATTTTTTTGTCGCTGGGGGGAAAGGTTAGCCATAGTCTAGAACTGAAACTTCTCGGAAGGATGTACATCTGGGTGGATACCATAACAATTTAAAACAATTTAAGTGGCACTTTAAGTGGCTACTTTGTCCCATGACCATGAAACTCCCAACTCTCTCCCCATCCTCTTTATCTATCCTGGCTCTTTCAGTGCTTGGTCTGGTGGTGACTTCCCAAATGGTGATCGCCAAACCCAAGCCCAGTGTTCCCCAAACCGTTGTGCCCGTCAGCGGCGTAACAGCCCCCCAAACCAGCACATCAGAGACCACCTATTGGCAGAATCTCCTCAATGATCTCCGGGATGACTACACCGATGAAGTATCCCTCAATCTCCTCGACATTTTGACAGTAGATGTGAATTTTCGCTCCAGTCTACTCGATTTATTCCTCGGTCAAGAAGGAGATGATGCCGCCCTGAGAAGCATTTTGATTGGCATTTTGCTAGATCGCAATGTGCAGGTCAGCCAACCGGAGCATTTTACCTATGTACTGAACTATAGCTGTTTGCCGCCCGGTCAAGCACAACGTTTGGCAAGTGGGAAGCCCGTCCCCGCTGGCATCATTAAAAAATGTGGACAGGTACAGACCATCTCTGATTAAGACTATTTGATACAGACTTGTTGTTCGGAATAATGGCGATCGCCAAAGTACAAGTTGAATGACAAACTAAATCACAAGCCGTTGCAGCGCCTCGATGACTGATGGGTGAGTTGGGTGCATCGTCATCGAGACAAACGGATTAGAGCAAATTGCCAACAAAGAGATGATCTTTGCGACCCTGAGTCGATACAATCGGCAACATGGGTCGCATTCTCATAATTTCTCATGATTAGGACAAAGACTAGTCCCCAGTCATACTCTGAAAAAATTCTTCCGCAGCAACTGTACCCGCAGCTTCTACAAACTTACCCACAATGGGATTAACCAATACACCAGTGACCAACCCAGCAAAAGTTGGCATGTTTTTTGTGAACCAACGTTGAATATATTTCACTGTTGTTAGATCTGGCTTTTCACTCATCACCTCTTCCTCCAATTCATTAATACGTTCCATCGCCGCACTTTTCTTTTCGGCAGGAGCTGCTGTCTCTACCTGAGCTTTGAGATTCGCAAATATCTGTCGCAGTTGAGCCAACTCATCAGATGAAGGAGATGCAGTA
>JBIKYI010000177.1:0-6208 GCA_044355355.1 Limnothrix sp.
TCTTCTGCAATTTCAATTGATCGCCTATAGAGCGGTTCTGCTGACCCATTATTCCCTTGGGAATCGTACAACCCCGCAATGTTATTGAGACTACGTGCAACATCAGGATGGTCTGAGCCTAACTGTTTTTCCCAAATCGTGAGCGATCGCCTATAGAGTATTCCTACCACCTGTTATTATTTCATCTTTAAAGATCATGATGTTTCTTCTCTTGATATTTACGAGATAATGGGGATAGATGTCGCTAGGAGCAAGTCAGATGGTTACAGCCCTCAATATCAATGATGCTCTTTTACAGGAAGCTCTGGAACTAGACAATCAGGTAACGGTTGATGCTTTAGTTGAAATGGCGTTACAGGAATATATTCAAAAGCGCAAACGGCTAAAGGTGATTGAGTTGTTTGGGACGATTGATTATGACGTAGATTACGACTACAAAGCGCAACGTCAGAAGGCATGAGGGTTATTATGGCGATCGCCTGATCTTAACTTTTTTCCAAAATCATCGCCTGTTGCATTGCGTCAATTAAGGTTTTTATCGAGAAACTGGGCGGGGGTGATGATTTCGGTTTTACGAAAAGAGTTGAGTGCCAGTAGATCTTGATCGCCTGTAATCAAATAATCAGCTTGACCATCTGCGGCGAGTTCGAGAAATTTATTATCTTTTGGATCTCGGCATAATTCAATTTTGCTAATAATTTTAATTATTTGTGCGCTTTCTTTGAAATTCTGAAGTGCCGTAATTCTTTGTTCTACTGAAAAATATTTGTTGAATTTGCGTCGTGATAAAACTTTTTCCAACTCAGTCCATGTAGCTTCTGATAATAAAATAATGCAGTGTATGCTTGCCCAACGTAATGCTCGATCGGGAACAGAATTTCTGAATAGTAATGCACTGACTGCAATGTTGGTATCAATTACTATTTTCTTCATCGTCCTCTTCTGCAAGGATGGATTCTAGAATCTCTGGGGTTAAACCATTCGCTTGTGCTTCAGCACTTAGGGCATCCATTGAGTCATGCAGCTTTTTAATTTGTAGTTTTCGTTTTAACTCTGCGGCAAGAAATAGTAATAGTTCCTGTTGAGTCTCTGGATCAATGGCTTGATAGTTCTGTGCTGTTTCTGGGTCTACGGGCAATAGGATATTTTGCATGGTTCACCTTTTTTCGGCTCATCCTATAATTCTAGCTTGCAACTTACGAGTCCATCGCTTGACGAAGAAGCTCTAAATTTTGGCGAATAGTTTGCGTACTGGGATGATCAACGCCTAAACTTTTTTCTGCAATTTCTACTGCTCGCCTGTAGAGGGGTTCCGCTTCTTTATATTTCCCTTGGGTACGATACAACTCCGCAAGGTTATTGAGACTGGAGGCAACATCGGGATGGTCTGAGCCTAACTGTTTTTCCCTAATCGAGAGCGATCGCCTGTAGGGATGTTCCGCTTCCTTTGGCGTAATTGCAGTAAAATTTCATCTAAGTTGTTGTTTATCGGGTCGCTGCGTGAAGTATGAAGTCCAATTTAAGCCGACGGCAATTAAGGATTTGAAAAAAATCCCGCAAAATCTGGTACGCAATATTCTAGAAAAAATTGAAATCCTGCAAACTGATCTACAGGGGGATGTGAAAAAACTCACGAACTTCACGCCAGAGTACCGTCTAAGAGTCGGTAGATATCGAGTTTTATTTGAGATTAATCAAGAGAAAATTGTGATCTATCGGGTTTTACATCGCAGTAAATCGTATCAATAGGGAATAAAAATATGCTTGAACTACATCCTGAATTTCTCAGCAAAAATGGACAAAAAGAGTTTGCGGTGTTGCCCTATGAGGAATTTCTGAAGATCCAAGAAATTTTGGAAGATTGGGAAGATTTAATGGCACTACGGGCAGCAAAAAAGTCTGAGGAAAATGCTCAAACTGTTTCATTGGATGAGGCGAAGAAGTTGTTATTACCCTAAGATTTTTTGTCTCACAATCTCTATCGAAACTTTGACATCTTTTGTATTAGGGTGGTTTTCACCAAGGACTTTTGAACGTATTTCAAAGGCTCTTTCGTAGAGTGGCAGGGATTTTTCATATTGTTCTTGATCTCGGTAGAGCCATGCAAGGTTATTGAGACTTTGGGCAACATCGGGATGGTCTGAGCCTAACTGTTTTTCCCGAATCGAGAGCGATCGCCTGTAGAGAGGTTCCGCTTCGGCATATTTCCCTTGGGCATCGTACAACACAGCAAGGTTATTGAGACTGTTGGCAACAGAGGGATGGTCTGAGCCTAACTGTTTTTCCCTAATCGAGAGCGATCTCCTGTAGAGAGGTTCCGCTTCTGCATATTTCCCTTGGACACGATACAACTCCGCAAGGTTATTGAGACTGTTGGCAACATCGGGATGGTCTGAGCCTAATACTTTTTCTCTAATCGAGAGCGATCGCCTGTAGAGAGGTTCCGCTTCCGCATATTTCCCTTGGGTTTTGTACAACAGAGCAAGGTTATTGAGATCTGTCGCAACATAGGGATGATCTGAACCTAATGCTTTTTCATCAATAGAGAGCGATCGCCTGTAGAGCGGTTCCGCTTCCGCATATTTCCCTTGGGAATAGTACAACCCTGCAAGGTTATTGAGACTGTTGGCAACATCAGGATGGTCTGAGCCTAACTGTTTTTCCCTAATCGAGAGCGATCGCCGATACAGAGGTTCCGCTTCGGCATATTTCCCTTGGGAGTCGTACAACCCCGCAAGGTTATTGAGACTGGTGGCAACATCGGGATGATCTGAGCCTAACTGTTTTTCCCTAATCGAGAGCGATCGCCGATACAGAGGTTCCGCTTCCGCATATTTCCCTTGGGAATCGTACAACCCCGCAAGGTTATTGAGACTGTTGGCAACATCGGGATGGTCTGAGCCTAACTGTTTTTCCCTAATCGAGAGCGATCGCCTGAAGAGAGGTTCCGCTTCGGCATAATGTCCTAAAAAATTATTGATATAACCTAATTCATTTAGACGATAAGCTTCATCCAGAGGATCTTGCTCAGAAAAATCCAATGCTTTTTCAAAATAGGCAATCGCCTTTCTCGCTTCCTGTTGATAATCTCGATATTCTCCGCTTTCACAACGTTTTCGATAACTTCTCCCCACTGAATCATAGAGGGACGGTAAGCGCGTATCTTTTGGGTCTTTCGCTTCAATTTTGCGAATCAATTCCTGCAGATCATCAATGGGAATGAGGGTTGTAGATTCCGCCTGAAAATTCTGCCCAAACATCTCCCGAATCGATTCTAGATCCGCCTTCCGCACAAACTCCCTCGGCTTACTTTCAAACCGAAAAACACCCTTGCGCCAACTCCAGAAATCAGGCGCTTTTTGTTTTAAGGCATTCTCCACATTTGTCGTCACCCAAATCACAATCGAAAACGGAAACCGCCGCAACCCTTCCCGCGTCCACTGCATATATCCCGCAAACTCTTCTACTTCCGACCTTTTCCCCTCCTCAAACTCCAAAAACCGTAACTGATCCGCCCCCAACACGGTCACCACCACCCGATCCTGATCCTTAATCTGGGGATTTTGCGCGATTAAATCTTCCAACAAAAAACGAATACTCGGCTTCTGGGGCTGTAACGTAATCCGATAACAAACAATCCCTTCCTCTACTTCAGTTTCATATTGCGCAATAATTTCATCCCGTAACTGACTGTCATCACACACCCCGATCAACAGATTTAACTTGCGGGTATTTGCCTCCATCGAAACCAATAACCCCTCATACTGATCGAAATTTTGTCCCTCTAAATTCATGCTGGAATTAACGCCTTCCGCCGCAGAATTTCTACAATGATCGGGTGCAAGTCATACCAAATTTCCGCATTACGATACTCCAGCACATGCAAACTATGGAGCAGATCAAGAAACTTTTGTTCCTTAGGATCTTCTGGGATGAAATCAGCATAAACCTTCTGCAAAATCTCAAAATCCTTTGCCCCTAACGGTAACTCAAAATCTAACCGCAACTCTTGAATTGCTTCCTGTACAACCGTAGAATCAATCTTAATTTCTGTATTGTCCTTTTGTTGTCGCACTTTCAACAGACACAACTGACAACATTTACCTGTAATCCTGACCAATTCCCGCAGAACACCGCCGCTATAAAGCACAATCTCTGCCACAGCTTCCGGTGCAACTAGACTAGGCTCAACACGCTTAAACAACAATTCCCGAAACAACTCCACCAATTCCGGCTTCGGTTGTAGAATCGTTTGCCGTTTTTCAGCTTTAGGGATGAGCTTAAGCACCGTCATCGGTATAACTTTATTGTTCGTTTCAGTTTGGAGCGTCGCAAAAATATCCCCCTCCCGCAGTGCCGCAATGGGAACCGTAATAACTAGACGTAATGCAGGTTGAAATAACGCTTTCACATGGGTATAAAAAATGTCCCGCACCGTCGCCATATCTAGCTTGTCAATATCATCAATAATCACCACCACTTCCTTCCCAGAGGCATCTTCGATGACACTCGCTAACTGATTAATCACCTGTACCAATTCAGAGATATTTTTCTCGAATCGTTGCTTAATTTCTTGGCGAATCGTTGCGCTTGTCCCTAATTGCCCTTTAAACCAAGCAAAGATTGTTGTGAAATTAAATCCGCTATCAAGTTGCGCTTTCAGTTCATTGGATTCCGTTAAAACTTCCTCCGCAAACCATCGGGTAATCTGCTTTTTTGTGGAGTCTTTGATCTCAATTTTTTCTGCTTCTGCCGCTCCCATTAGTTGCATGGCAATGGAGAAAAGAATATTCACATGGTTAACATCGGACATTTCGACCAAATCTGAGATCGAAAAGAACACAACAAATAATTCTTCCTCTACAATCCGCTTCAGTTTTGCCAGTAACGTAGATTTACCGCACCCACGATGACCCGTAAAGATAATTTTGCACTCATCACGGGGACTATCTTCAATTTCCTGTTGCAGTTCGGCGATCGTCTCCGCATCGTATTCCACACCAAATCGGGCGATCTCCTCTTGGGTGATGAGAGGATCGAGAGATAAATTCTGGTAGGCAGTCCGAAAGGGCAGCAGAAGTGGATTACGAGCCATAGTTCACTGAATAAATTCAACCTCATTTTAACGCTGAACCGCAGACCTGCTGATCGATGTTTGTACTTGACGCGGCGAAGGAGAAGAGTAGGAGATAACGAAGAGCTACAAAGTTGATTGATTTGTTGCACAACACAAGTTCCCGATGTCACTCTTTCCCCCTGTCTCCCTTGCATCCATGGGGTTTCAGTATTGGTAACGCAGTAAATCTTGCGGCGAGCATTGCCTAGAATAGCGACAGAACGCGAGAAGTGATGACCATGCCAGAGTTTAGCCTTTGCCTGAATCCCCAATGTCCGGAACCCCAAAATGCTTTGACGGCGGCACAATGTGTGAGTTGTGGTGAGGCGCTGTTGTTGCAGGGTCAATATCGGGCGATCGCCCTGTTGGGTCAGGGGGGATTTGGGCGGACATTTAAGGCAATTGATGAAGGTCATCCCCAGCAAAAATATTGCGCTATTAAACAGTTTTTACCGCAACAAACTCAACATCAAAGTAAGGCGGCTGAGTTATTTGCCCAGGAAGCAAAGCGTTTACAAACCCTCGGTAACCATCGCCAAATTCCAACGCTCTATGATTATTTTCAAGTGGGCGATCGCCAATATTTAGTTCAGGAATTTATTGATGGAAAAAACCTCGCCCAGGAACTTGCGGAAGCGGGTAAATTTACGGCGACGGACATTAAAGTTTTATTGAAAGAATTGTTGCCTGTATTGGGTATGATCCACCGTCATCAAGTGATTCATCGAGATATTAAACCAGAAAATATTATTCGGCGATCGCCCGGTACTTCGGCTGAAAAAGCAACTTTAGTTTTAGTCGATTTTGGGGCAGCGAAACATGCCACGGAAACCACCCTCGGCAAAACAGGGACAATGATTGGTTCGGCGGCATTTATTGCACCGGAGCAGGTGCGAGGCAAGGCAACTTTTGCGAGTGATTTGTATAGTTTAGGGGTTACTTGCGTCCATCTACTCACGGCGATCGCCCCCTTTGATTTGCTTGATAGTGGCGACAATAAATGGATTTGGCAGGATTATGTTGCGCCAATTCAAGTATGAAGTGCAACAGCTAGGGTCTTTCTGAAGAGGGACTCATAAGGATATTCTGATG
>JBIKYI010000562.1:0-2638 GCA_044355355.1 Limnothrix sp.
TTGGAAATTCAGACCACAAAAAATATTGAAGATTTGTTAGCTTGTGATTTATTAATTGATGGCTTATTTGGTTTTGGTCTAGAACGGGAAATCACGGGGAAGCTTGCCGATTTAATCAAATTGATTAATCAAGCGAAAAAAACAGTCATTAGTATTGATTTACCATCGGGAATCCATACGGATACAGGTGCTGTCATGGGGCAAGCAATTCAAGCAACAGAAAGTCTGTGTTTAGGATTATGGAAAAGGGCATATTTTCAAGATCAAGCTATTTCTTATCTGGGTCGAATAACTAAACTCAATTTTGGAGTTCCTCGGCAATCTTTAGAGCATACTTTAATTAATCAAACTGACAATCAACCGATTATTCAATCATTCACAAAAGAGCTTGCCCAATCCTATTTGCCATTGCAGCGATCGCCCCTAGTTCACAAATATCAACAGGGTCATTTATTGCTCATTGGTGGTTCCCAAACCTATGCCGGGAGTATTCTCTTAGCGGCTTTAGGGGCAAGGGCAACGGGCATCGGTATGCTAACCATTGTCGTACCTGAATCGTTGAAATTAATGGTAGTGGCACAAATTCCTGAAGCCTTGGTGATCGGTTGTCCAGAAACAGAAACTGGTGCAATTCAAGCATTACCTAATTTGGA
Organism: Limnothrix sp.; assembly: GCA_044355355.1. Classification (GTDB taxonomy): domain Bacteria; phylum Cyanobacteriota; class Cyanobacteriia; order Cyanobacteriales; family MRBY01; genus MRBY01. The sequence goes on from JBIKYI010000562.1 coordinate 654, forward strand.
TTTAACTCGCTATCAGGCGATCGCCTGTGGTTGTGGTTTAACCGTAGCGGGGGCAAAGAATATCCTGCCTGAATTAATCACAGCGACAACACCTTTAATCCTCGATGCTGATGCTTTGAATTGGCTCGCCCAGGATAATTTGCAGGGCAACTTGAAATTTATTCAAAATCGCCAAAATTCAACTATTTTAACCCCCCATCTCGGTGAATTTAAACGCTTATTTCCTGGGATTCAAAATACAGGTGATCGCCTAAACATGAATCAACAGGCGGCTCAATTGAGTGATGCGATTATCCTATTAAAAGGCGCAAAAAGCGTGATTACTCAGCCCAATGGAGATAGCTATTGCCTGATGGAAAGTACCCCTGCCCTAGCCCGTGGAGGTAGTGGTGATGTGCTGCTCGGCGTTATGGGGGGCTTACTCGCGCAATCTTCTAATGGTGCTTTGGAAATTGCCGCAACAGCCGCCTGGTGGCACGCCCAAGCAGGTATTTTGGCAGCCCAAGAACAGACTTTAGCTGGGGTTGATGGTGTTACTTTATCAATGTATTTATCAAAGTACCTATCCAAGTATTTGTTACAATTTTGAGACTAAATTAAAGTCCCTTTGAAATATCGGTAAATTTATATTTTGATGGTGATTTATAAAAAGCGAAAACAAGTTAATATTTAAGTTGACATTAGTCAAGAAAGTAATTATCTAACCTAAAGTTACTTTTCTAAAAATTGATTGTGTAAACAGCTTTCTAATCTTGCTGCTTTGTAGGATTAAAATTTTTGAGAATTTTGTTTGTAATAATATCCTTGCTTAAGCTTGACTTAAGTACAAATTGTGTGGAGTATTGACGACCATGGGCAAGTATCAAACTAGAACCCGTGCTTTTGCTCAGCAGTCAAATCAAGCCATTGTGACGGGTGGTAATCGCACAAGACCTTTTGCGCCAATGGTCGAGTCGCCTGTCCAAGGAATTTCTGGGCTTCAGCCTGGGAATAGTCTCGTTACTCGTAAACCTCTCCTTGCCCATAATACTGCTGACAAATTTCCGTTATTTCAGCCCAAGCTCACGGTCGGCGATCGCCAGGATCCTTATGAGCAGGAAGCGGATCGAGTGGCAACGGCAGTGGTCGATCAACTAAACCAACCACAATCGGGTGTAGTGCAGTGCGAATCGACCGAGGAAGATGAACTACAAATGAAGCCGATGGTGCAACAAAAGGGCGAAATCATCAGGCGATCGCCCCAAAATGGCATCATCCAGCGGGAGGATACTCCCCCCATCACACCACCCACCGTGCTGGGTTTGGGCGGCGATGGCATGGAGGGCACAGGTAATTTCATCGAATTTTTGGGGGATGCCTGGAAAGCAGTCGCAACCGTTCGCGATAGTGGCAGTAGTACCTTCGACAAAGTAAGTTCTACTGGTAAGGCGATCGGCGGTTTAGCTGGCACAATGTTATCTGCTCTCAAGGCGAATGAAATCGAAAAAATGACCAGTTGTCTAGAGACTTTTGGCGAGGGAGTCAAAATTTTTGACACAGGCAAGGAAGTCTGGGAAGCCATGCGCAAAGTTGATTTTTGGCGGGATACCACTATGCAAACCTTTGAAAATGTTGCTGTGGTAGTCAGTAAGTTAGGAGATTTGATTCTCAATGCCGGGAAAGTTGCCAATGCTTTTGCCAGTGCCATGGAGTGGACGGCTGGGAAAGTTTTTGATTTTGTCCAATGGTTGCCCTTAACAGAATTAATCCTGAAATGCACCAAATTTATGACGGCGGTTAAACAGTGGGTTTCTGCATTTCTTAGCTATAAAAAGTTAAAACTTGTGCAAGATGGCACCACCGATACAGGTAAAAAACAGCAGGTTGGTTATCTCCGGGATGAGCAATGGAGCCGACTGAAAAATGGGGCTGTACCGATCGCCTCTAATGGGGTCGATTTTGCCTCCGAAACCGCGAAATATTTCCCTAGTCTGGGTATTAATGTG
>JBIKYI010000180.1:0-6136 GCA_044355355.1 Limnothrix sp.
TGTCTGAGATGCTAAAATGGGTGTAACTCATAGGGATTTCTTATTGTTTTACTTAACATCAGAATATCCTTATGAGTCCCTCTTCAGAAAGACCCTAGCTGTTGCACTTCATACTTGAATTGGCGAAGTCAATAATACTTTCTTGAGTATTAAGGAGGATTTGGGTTGGGGAATTGAACTAGAAATGGTGCAAATTCCTACAGGTCATTTTGGCGATCGCCAAGGCAATATTATCAAAATTAGTAAACCTTTTTATTTGAGTAAAACACCGGTTACACAAGCTCAATGGCTAGTGACCATGGGAAAAGATAAAAATCCGTCATTCTTTAAGGGTGCTGATTATCCAGTGGAATGCGTTAGTTGGTGGGATTGCCAAATCTTTCTCAAAAAACTCAATCAAAAAACAGGCAAAAAATATCGTTTACCAACAGAAACTGAATGGGAATATGGCTGTCGTGGTGTTCAAACAGAACAGGCGGCAATCACTATTTATCACTTTGGTAATGAAGCAAGTAAGCTACAGGAATATGCTTGGTATGATGATAATTCCCAAAATAGAACCCAAGCAGTTGGCTTAAAAAAGTCCAATCCATTTGGTCTCTATGATATGTATGGCAATGTCAACGAATGGTGTGAAGATGACTGGGATGTAAATTATGCTTCACCGCGCCCACAAAAGGCTCATAAAAAAAGCTCAAGTGCAGGAAAAGTCATCAGGGGTGGTTCTTGGTTCTTTTCCTCTGGTGATTGCTGTTCCGCTTATCGCTCTTGGTGTTCCCCGGATCACAAAAGCCATGATCTGGGGTTGAGAATTCTCTTGCCAGTTTAAAAGAAGCGTTCAAAAGAGATGGGTCACTATTAATAAATTACAAAATTTAATAGATAGAAATCTAACTATTTCTGTGATGGCTCAATAATAATGAACTGGCTATTTTTTTAATGATTTTTTTCTAAACCATATCCAATTCACGGCGTAATAAATCAATTGATTGTTCACTAATATAATTGCGGCAAGTCACAATGGTCGGCTTCCGAATGAGATCATCCCTTGCTGCCTGGATTGCCTGTTCCACGAGGGGCGTACTGGCTGGATCGCAAATAATGGTTTGGCTAGACCGCACCAAGGCATTCAGACGACGGCGATCGCCCGCCTGGGCAGTAAACACAAAGATCTCATCCGCCCGGAGACTAAAAATAATAATTTCAGCCACCCGCAAAATCCCCGGACTGAGGCTGACAATCCCCAAATTATGCCCCTGTGCCAGACCCTTAATCAGTTTTAGCTCGTCCGCATAGTCATACAAATCCACCGGTAAGACCCGAATGCCCTTCGGTTTGGCAATTTTTTCTGCCTCCTGTACAAAATAATGGGTCGTCAACACCGTACCAGAATGGGTTTGCGCCAAAACGCCGTCTAATTCCTCCAAGGGAACCAACTGCACCGGGAGGGCGATCGCCTGTTCCAATTCCTGCGCCATCAACTCCCCTGCACCAATATCCTGGGCAGGCACAGTAATCACCACCTGCGCCCCACAGCGTAACCGCCAATCAATTTCCGCCATGAACAACTCCCGCGCTTGGGAGAGGGTACAACCCTGATCCAGTAACTGATCAATGGTTTTACCGATTAATTCCGAAGCCTTGGGATATTGCGTTAGGAGCGGCGACTTACCTGTGGTGACAATCTCCGTCGAACGATTTTCCTTAATATAAATCCCAGAACCCGCAATGGATTCCACCAACCCCTGCTCTTCTAATTGTCGATAAACCTTACTAATCGTATTGCGGTGTAACCCCGTAATCATCTCCAACTGCCGCAAACTCGGTAGCCTCTGCCCCGCTGGAAACTGACGGGAGGCGATCGCAAACTGGATCTGATCAAGCAGTTGCTGGGACGCAGGGAGATCACTATTACTTTGGATATTAAACTGCAACATGATTTCTCGCTAACCCCGAAATTTTGCACATCCCTTTGATTTTATGCCCTAACCCCAGCTTTCAACCCTGGGTATTAACCCCCTAAAGCTTGAGAATCATTAGGTGCATTAGTACGGCGACGGCGACAACGTTCCGAACAATATTTCACCTCATCCCAGCATTTTTCCCACTTTTTGCGCCAGCTAAACGATAGACCACAAACCCCACAGATTTTGGTCGGTAGATCCGCCTTTTTGCGTTGCCGTGCCATTCAATTTAACCCATAGTAAACGCCTGATAAACCCGATGTCTGATTCTGATGTCTGATATCTGAATAAACGCCTAGTACATCCGACTCAGAACATAATCAATCAGCTCAGTTAAGGCATCCTTCGAGGGGGAAGGCTCCAGACAAACTAAACTCTCTAGGGCAAGGCGACCATGGTGGGCTGCCAATTCCTTCGCACGGATGATGCCCTGACTACTCCGCACCAACTCCAGTGCTTTCTCCTCGTCACCTTCTTCCGCAAACTCCCGATCAATGAGCTGCGTCAAAATGGGGTGTTCTTCCATGGCGTACAAAGCGGGGGCAGTCACATGACCCCCAATCAGGTCAGATCCGGCGGGCTTACCCAGCACTTCCGTCGAGGCGGTGAAATCTAAAATATCATCCACAATCTGGAAGGCTAAACCGAGATTTCTGCCATAGTCATAGAGGCGATCGCCCACCTCTGGTGCAGACTCACTCAACACCGCCGCCGCCTTCGCACTATTCGCAATCAGAGAAGCCGTTTTGTAATAGGATTTTTCGAGGTAAGTTTCGAGGTTCAGGCTCGTATCAAAGCGATTTAAACCCTGCTGGATTTCCCCCTCAGCAAAATCCTTGATCACCTCCGATAACAGCTTGACCACCGTTAAATTGTCCAGATTCGCCAAGTACCAAGAAGATTGCGCAAACAGGAAATCCCCCGCCAACACCGCAATCCGGTTGTCAAATAGACTATTCACCGTCGGGACACTGCGCCGTAATGCCGCATCATCCACCACATCGTCATGGACGAGACTCGCCGTGTGGATCATTTCCGTGATTTCTGCTAACCGTCGGTGACGCTGGGTTAAGGGGCGATCGCCCAGAGTTGCACGGGAAGCCAATAAAACAATTGCCGGACGCACCCGTTTACCACCCGCCGCAAACAAATGCTCAGCAGCTACCCCAAGAATCGGATGACGAGCGCCAATCAGATTCGTCAGATTTTCACTGAGTTGCTTAAGGTCGGCTTCGACAGGGGCAAAAAGAGTAGTCGCTGAGATCATTATTGAGCCGAAGAAAACTTGTTACGAAAATTTACATGCTTATATTGTATTGCAACCGACTCTTTTAAGCAGAAAACTCCTCTGATTTTGATCTTTTCCCTGGTTTGCCCCCTTGATCCCCCGCGTAAAAATCCGTAAAAAAAAGACCGTCAAAGCCTTACATTATGGGCTTTTGCATGTTATCCTTTAACTATAGGGTCTTAAGTATTTTATTACAGTTCAATGCATCGAATGGCGACGCGAAATTCGTGGTTATTGTCAGCCGATGGTTAGATTGTCAGACTTGAGCGGGGTCGCTGACATAGTAGTTTCTCATTTTGGTGTGGGGAAACTGTAACTATTAGTTAGCTACTGGTTAGTTATCAGTCATCTCGCAGGACAGTTCTCATTATCCACATCGATATCAAGGGCGACTCAGTTGTGGTTCTCTTGATTGATTTCGGATATTTGCCAAGCAAATAACCTGCTTTAGCGTGGGTTGGTTTTGGTGATGAGTCCTTGGTGGTTGTCTTGGGTAAGCGAGATGGCATGGTTCTCCGTTCGACTGACCGCCTCGAAATTTAATAAAGCGACCGATCCTAGCAATGTCAATACCAATAAGCTTGGGGGGCTTAAAAGCATGAATTATTTTGACATTCCGCTAGTTGTCTTGTTTGCCGCAGCGATTTATCTCTGTGTGATTTATTTGGGTTTGGGCTGGATTCAACGTTCGGGGTTGCCTCGACGTAAGGATAAACCTCTACCTTTGGATTCTTCGGAAACGATCCGTCCTTCCTAGAATGATTTGATCGGGTTCTGCATCTATCTCTGATCGGTTTTGGCGATCGCCTCTCCACTGGTTTTCAGTCCTGGGGCGATCGCCTTTTTACATCACAAACCATCGATCACAAAACTCTATTGCAAAACCATAGAGGCATAATTCGCAATATCAACCTGTTCCACGAGGGGTTCATAGCCCAACAAACGTTGGGACAGGGTGGCAAATTGCTCAGGACAGCCACTCACCGCAAAACGTGTTGGTAGAGGTGGCACAGTATTTTTCCAGCCCATCAGCTCTAGCTCTTGCTCTGTCGCTTTGACCACATGCTCTGCCGGGTCAACACAAACCACATGTTCCGGCAGAATGGAAGCGAAAACCCCTGCCAAATGACGGTAATGGGTACAGCCAAATACCAGGGTATCGATATTTTGTTCAATCAGAGGTTGGAGATATTTTTGGGCAACGGCACGGGTATGGGGGTCATTAATCCGATTGGATTCAATGAGCGGCACAAATTCAGGGCAAGCCATCTGCCACACCTGAGCCTCTGGATTGCTTTCCAGGATGGCATCTTGATAGGCGTTACTGTTAACGGTTGCTTGGGTGGCAATCACGCCGATCCGTTTGCCTTGGTGGACGGCTCCCCTCGCTCCGGGCAAAATCAGACCGAGTACAGGGGTTTTAAATTCTGAACGAATCGCATCAAGGGCAACGGCAGAACTGGTATTACAAGCCATCACCACCATCTTCACTCCCTGGGCTTCCATCCACACGAGGATTTCCCGGACAAACTGAATCAGTTCTTCGGGGGAGCGATTTCCATAGGGCAAACGAGCCGTATCAGCGAAATAAATAATGGATTCTTGGGGTAGTTGGCGGTACAGTGCCCTTAAGACTGTAATGCCGCCTAAGCCACTATCAAAGATGCCGATCGGAGCGGTTTTTGAATTGCCCATATATTGTTCTCACACCAATTTAAATTAAACAAAGGTTAGCGTAATTTTGAAAATTCGCGTAATTCTTTGGGTCGGGATTTATTCATTCTTCCCTGACTCTTCCGATTTCTTCTCGTTTAACGGACATTGGTCTGGATATATTGCAAGATTCCTTGGGCGATCGCCTGGGCCATTTGACTGCGGAAAGCGGGGGTACTGAGTCGAGGGGCATCTTCACGACCAGTCACAAAGCCGACTTCGATCAGAATGGAAGGCATGGATGTATTGCGGAGGACATAGAAATTGGCGGTGCGTACGCCGCGATCGCGCATCTGGATATTGCCAAGAATGCTGCGGTGGAGAGTTTCTGCTAAGGTCTTCCCGGAACGGTAATAGTAGACTTCTAGACCGTTTACCTCGGGACGGCTCATACTAATGGCATTGGCATGGATACTAACGAAGAGATCTGCTCCGGCATTATTTGCGAGAACGGTACGACCTTCGAGGCTAACAAAATAGTCGGTGTCACGGGTCATGCGCACACCCACACCGTTTTGCTGGAGAATCTGGGCAACTTCTTGGGAAATAGGCAGGATCACATTTTTTTCTTGGAGACCACCGATACCCACTGCGCCGGGATCTTTACCGCCATGCCCAGGATCGAGAATCACGAGCACATTGCTGCGGGGAGGATCAAAGGAGGGGGGGGGATTCTGAACGGGAGGGACAGAGATCGCATTGTTGTTGGTTGTCGTATTGGTTGGGACATTGCTGAAATCCCTCAGGCGGTTCAGGTCTAAGGAAACTAGGCGATCACTCGGTTGACTAAACTGACCGACCTGTACCCCTAGGGCGGGTTCGATTTGTACCACAACGCTGGAACTAGTGTCCTGGCGCATGGCAATGCGTGATACGGGACTATTTGCACCCAGTTGAGGACCGCGCACGGGTTGGGCAAGGACAGCATTGTCAATGCGGATTTGATAAAGACCATCATTGCGGTTCCAGCTTCCGGTTGCCTGGAGGAGAGCATTGCCTCTGATGATTAGTTGTTTGCCATCATTGGCGAGGTCAACGGATTCCACTGTGGCTAGGCGTGTACTGGTATTGGTATTCGTCGGATTTGTACTGTTGTTAGGGCTGGTCGGCACTACCTGTTCCGGCACGAGGGCAGGACTGACATCGCGGGCTTCGAGGTTGGCTGTCCCAC
>JBIKYI010000408.1:0-3640 GCA_044355355.1 Limnothrix sp.
TGATATTGCCACCAGTCCCCAGGTGGAAGAAATCCGACAGGCGATCGATTTAGGCTTAATGGCAGGATACAACCAGCGAGAGTTCCAGCCTCAAATGGCGTTGACACGCGAGCAAATGGCTGTTCTGGTGCACCGTCTGATGGAACATGTGCCGCTCAACCGCCCCAACCAAAAGACAAGCACCATCGAATTGCCAGCACCGTCGAGCATTGCAGGTGGTTCTTCGTTTAAGGATGTTGCAGGCGATCGCTGGAGTTCACGCAGCATCGAATATCTCACACAGTTGGGCTTACTCAAGGGCTATCCAAACAATCGTTTCTACCCCGAAAAAGTGGCAACAAGAGCCGAATTAATTGCTTTGCTCATGCAAACAGACAAATACCTAGTCGAAAGACGGCAGTGGGATGGACGTGGCGCATTTAACCTTAATCCGGCGTACTCCTTCTCGGATATTCAACACCATTGGGCAGAACGCATGATCACTGTTATGTCAGAAAATTGCAGCGTTGCCAGTCCGATCAAAAGCGACAGTCTTGAATTTGCGCCCGATGCACCTGCAACAAGGGAATTCGCCGCATCAACAGCCATTAGAGCATTGCAATGTCTCAGTTTAACTCCCTCTGACATTTCCCTCAAAACAGTCGTGCCAAACTGATGAAACAAAGACCAATTCGCTTGTACTTGGAATGACTATATTGATCAACAAAACCCCGACTCTTTAAAAAAATCAGGGTTTTGTAAAGCTCGATAACAAGGTTAAATTATTTGATGTTTAACCCAGAAATTCAGAGAAGTTTAGTCTTTTAACCAGCTAAACATTGCACGCAGATCCTTACCGACAACTTCGATGGGATGTTCGGCTTCGCGACGACGAATCGCATTGAATTGAGCCTTGCCGGACATGTTTTCCACAATGAAGTTACGGGCAAATTCACCGGTTTGAATTTCGGTGAGAACTTGCTTCATGGCTGCTTTGGTGTCAGCGGTGATGATGCGGGGGCCGCTCATGTAGTCGCCATACTCAGCGGTGGTGGAGATACTGTCGCGCATTTTTGCCAAACCGCCTTCCACAACGAGGTCAACGATGAGTTTAACTTCGTGGAGACATTCAAAGTATGCCAATTCGGGTTGGTAGCCTGCTTCAATCAGGGTTTCAAAACCTGCTTTGATCAGTTCGCTCAAGCCACCGCAAAGGACTGCTTGTTCGCCGAAGAGATCGGTTTCGGTTTCTTCGCGGAAGGTGGTTTCGAGGATCCCGGCGCGTGTGCCACCGATGCCTTTAGCGTATGCCATGGCGCGATCGCGGGCTTGACCTGTTGCGTCTTGGTAAACGGCGAAGAGGGCGGGTACACCTTGACCTTGTTGGTAGGTGCGGCGCACGAGGTGACCGGGACCTTTGGGGGCTGCCATCACAACGTCAACGTGGGCAGGGGGAACGATTTGACCGAAGTGGATGTTAAAACCGTGGGCGAAAAAGAGGACGTTGCCAGCTTCTAGGTTGGGAGCAATGTCTTGGGTATAGACACTTTTTTGCACGTCATCGGGAAGCAAGATCATGATCCAGTCCGCAGCCTTAGCAGCTTCTGCGACGGTCAATACCTTGAGTCCTTCTGCTTCGGCGATCGCCTTGGACTTACTGCCTTCGTATAGACCAACAACTACATTTACACCACTATCTTTGAGGTTGAGGGCGTGGGCATGACCTTGGGAGCCGTAGCCAATGATAGCAACGGTTTTCCCGTTGAGTAGATCTAAGTTTGCGTCCGCATCATAATACATGCGAGCCATAGGACAAGTCTCCGACAAAAATTACAAAATTAATAATATGTGTTAATGCATACTGCAAACTTTCAATTATAAGGGATAGGCGGCTTTAGACTTTAACATTTGACGATAAGTACTGAAACTCAGATCGGGTGATCGCCTATTCCAAACTAAGGAAGAGAACTGAAACTTGAAAGTGATATTCCGTCCTTGCATCGATGGGGAAGGGAAATTGTAAATTGGTTTCCTTTGGGAGGTTTGCTTTCCAGTCGAATCAAACCTTGATGGGCTAGGGCGATCGCCTGAGCAATGGCAAGCCCTAAACCTGTGCCTCCCGTTTGGCGAGAACGGTCATCATTGACGCGGTAAAACCGTTTAAAAATTTGCTGTTGTTGTTCTGGGGGAATGCTAATGCCTGTATCGGTGACAGTGATTTTAGCAAGGCGATCATCAGTCTTTAAGGTGACATTCACGCTGCCACCCTTGGGAGTATAACGGAGGGCATTATCGAGCAGATTGGAGACTAGGCGATAGAGTTGGGATTCATTGCCACGCACATAAATTTTCTGATTGGGGAGTTGGCTACTTAGGCTAATTTCGGCGGCGATCGCCATTTCTAAAAATTCCTCAGTGAGATCGCTGACTAGATCGTTGAGGCAGCAATCATCCCATCGTTCGGGGATCTGGTTTTGTTCGAGCCGACTGAGCAGCAAGAGGTCATTGATTAACTGACTTAACCGCCTGCCCTGTCGTTCGACGGTTTGGAGCATGGTTTGGGTGTCCTGTTTATCCTCGCCATTGAGCCGCAAAATCGCTTCAACGGTTGCCAGCAAACTCGCGAGGGGCGATCGCAGTTCATGGGCGGCATCGGCGGTAAATTGTTGTTGCTGTTGGTAGGAGTCATAGATGGGACGCATGGCGAGACCCGCTAACCACCAACTGGAGAGGGCAACCACACCGAGGGCAAGGGGTAAACTCCCGCCTAGAATCCAGCGAATCCGTTGATTTTCCTGATCAAAGGCGGTAAGGCTCCGCCCAATTTGCAGATATCCCCAAGAATTTTCTTCGATGGTTGCATTGCCGGGACTGGTGCTGTGGAGAATGGTGGTGAATTGGCGATAACGATTATCTTGGGTTGAGATTGTTTGCCAAGTTTCCGACTGTAACTGGGGCGAGAGGGTCTTGGGTTGGTTGGGGGAAAAGGCGAGCAGGTGACCGCGATAGTCGAATAAACGGATGTAATACAGGCGGCGATCGCTGATGCCGAGGGTATGGCGTTCGATCAGGGTCGGATTATCGGCGCAGGGCTGATTCACGAGACAGAGATCAGGAAAAATTTGCTGTAAAACCCCCGTCGGATTGGCATTGCGCGGCAACATCGGCTCCAAACTGTCATGCAAGGTTCCGGCGATCGATTCCACCTCCCGTTCGAGGGCGACCCAATTCGCTTGCACAATGGAACGATAAACCCCAAACCCCAAGGCACTCAGGATTCCCCTCATCACCAGGGCGTACCAGAGGGCGAGGCGGAGGCGACTGCGGACAAAGAGACGGTTACTGTTCATGTTCCACCGTAAACCGATAGCCTTGACCGGGCACAGTTTCGATGGGGCAATCACAGGCATATTTCGCTAATTTTCGCCGAATTAACCGCATTTGCGCCGCCACAACGTTACTAATGGGTTCCTCCTCTAGATCCCAAAGCTGTTGGCGGATTTTACTGCCAGACAGAATGCGGTTGGGGTTTTGCATCAGGTATTGCAGGATCTGAAATTCCTTCACGGTGAGGGTAATGGCTTGGGATGTTTGCCCTGCTTGCCTCACCACTAATTCGGTATTGCTGGGGTCAAGGCTAAAACTACCCACCCGGAGAATC
>JBIKYI010000182.1:0-6106 GCA_044355355.1 Limnothrix sp.
GTTACGCCCAGTTTGGGGTGAGCATCGATACTGACGGTAAAGGCGGTCTGGTTACTGTCGGTATTTTTATGCACCATCAAGGGTAAATCGAGGTCATCCAGGCGATCGCCCGTCATGGCGAGACAAATTAAGCCCCGTGCCTCCACCGCCATAAAATTAATCATGTCCGGGGTGGCGAACTCCGCCGCACAGATCAAATCCCCTTCATTTTCACGGTTCTCATCATCCACCACGACGATGGCACGACCCGCTTTAATATCGACTAACGCATCTTCAATCGCATCAAATTGCCAAGCTGTATCCACTTAATCTCTAAATCTGCCCAATGTAATGTTTCTTTAAAAATTGGCTTTTATTGTAGCGTTTTGCCGGGTACGATGCTGCTTAGGTAATCACCTGGGGATCTTCATCTGGACGATTTTTTAACAGGGGTTTTTGGTTTAGAGGCACTGAAAACGTTACGGTCGAGCCTAAATCTTCCCCCATGCTATAGAAGGAAATTTTGCCCCCGATCGCCTCCACCAACTTCTTCGAGATTGCCAGACCTAGACCTGTGCCGCCATACTTGCGCGTGTGCCCCCCCGTGACCTGGGAGAAACTCTTAAATAATTTTTCCTGCATATCCAGCGCTACACCGATCCCCGTATCTTCCACCTTCAGCTTGACCATGCCGGGAAACGTGCGCCCCCCCCGCACCACATCCTTAATGACTAACTCGACACTCAGGGTAATGCCCCCCTTATGGGTAAATTTCAGCGCATTACTGACTAGATTGAGCAACACCTGGAATGTTCGCTGGTAATTGGCATAGAGAATAATATCGTCGTAGGTATCCGGCGCAATAATTTCCCAACTAAGATTTTTACTTTGGGTTTGGGGACGGGCAAAATTATCGAGGTTGGTGAGCAATTCCGTCAGACTAACCGCATCTAATTCCACCTCCACTTTGCCGGATTCGATCTTTGCAATATCGAGAATGTCGTCAATCAGATTCAGCAGGTGAATGGCACTCTTGTGGGCTTCTTCGACAAATTCCAGTTCTTCCTCGCGGTCATCTGCCATGTCATCCAGGATCAGTTTGAGGAAACCGATGATGCCATTGAGGGGAGTGCGTAATTCGTGGGTGGTACTGGCAAGGAAATCACTTTTTAGCCGAGACGCTTCGGTGGCGGCTTGGTTCGCCTGTTCTAGCTCATGGTAAAGAGTCGCATGGGCGATCGCCGTCCCTAGCTGTTCCGCCAGTTCCTGGGTTAATTCCTGTTCCCCCTCACTCCAATGACGGGCACTGTCACACTGTTGCAGACAAATAAAACCATTCACTCGATTTTGATAGAGGGTCGGCACCACAAACGCCGATTGACTGTCCCCCAGGGCATCCGTTAAATAATCCACATCCAACGCCTGACGGGACTGCACCGCCTGGGCTAAGAGGGGACTATCCGTCACCGACCATTGCACCCCCAACACGGGCGACACATCCCCATGGCGATATTCTGCCGCAACCTTAAACATTTTCTCCTGCTCATCGTAGGACAGCAACAGGCAACGACTTACATCCAGGGTCTTACCTAAGCCACTGACCGCCTCCTGACGAATAGCAACGAGATCAAGGGTGCTCCGAATTTTACGGGCAATTTTTGTCAGTACCCTTTGGTAAGGATCCGACTGGCGCGGCAGATTGGGTTGTTGGGTGAGTGCACCATCGATCGCCGGGAGTTGATGCCCCATCACCAAAACCTGATGGATTAATCCCCCCGGTTGCAAAATCGGCGTTAGGGTTAACTCCAGGGGCAACATCCGTTCATTGACGGCAAATAGACAAAAGGTTTGTTCTGGCAAACGTCGCTCTATGACCCGCTCTAGCGCATGGGTAAATTTGTCGGGGGTTGTCGCCCGAAACCATTGGTTGATCTGTGTGCCCACAATTTGGGTTGCATCGATCTCAAATAACTCGCTATTTTGCCAATAAAAACTGGAACATAGACCCGTGCGATCTTGAACCCAAATCAATTCAGCGCCGAGGGATTTCCAGTACTGTAGGTGCAGATCACTATGGGCTGTGGTGGTTGAGGCTGGGTTCATATTCATGGGGCTATCATGGTCATACAACATCATTTTAGGATGGCATCGTCCCAGACATTCTTAAATAATGATCACGATCTGCTCACAGTGAATCACTTAATCGTGACAAATCGGGTCGCCATGATCGAACTAGGGGCGATCGCCCAATCTTGCTCCATTGCTCCGATGATAACTCACAACAAAAAACCCGCGATGTACCACGGGCTTCTTGGGATTTGCCTAATTCAGATGGGCGATTGACTGAGACAATCTCTAAGGACAATCTATAAAAAAAATCATTAATCGTTCCATTCACCCTTGGGCGGCACTGGAGGATTACGACGCAGACGACGGGTTAATTCATCATCACGTACCCGTTCACCACGCAGCCATTGTTTAACAGCCGTTTCAATGACTTTACTCGGATCGTTCGTTAAATGCTTAATTTGCTCGAGAACCTCAGGATCAAGCTGGATTGATATCTCGGCTTTATCTAGTTTTGATTGAGTTTCGATGGAGTTGTTTTCCATAGGAGAAGGGGAAGTAATTAATTCTATTTTAACAAACTACGTTTCTCCAACTGAAGAAAATCACCTCTAATGACGACGCATCTATGAGGGTTTGTTGATAACTGACCTCAATGGATGCGGCGAAAAGTGAACTAATTCAATTAGCAAACTGCGGCGATCGCCGGGATTCTGGTCGATTCGAGATGGGCTAGGGGGAAGCCGCGATCAAATTCCGTCATCTTGCATTCTTTTGCTTTGAGTGCTTTTTGTAAAAACTTCATGGCATCCACAGGCTTGCCTGCACCACAAAAGAATAAATCTGCGGCGAAGTAGCCATATTCTGGCCAGGTGTGAATGGCGATATGAGACTCAGCCAAGGTTGCCGTGGCAGTTACGCCGTGGGGACTAAATTGATGGACACATAAATCGATTAACGTAGCTTGTCCTTCGGCGATCGCTTGAATCATTGCCTGGCGAATGCCTTCGGGATCATTAAGTAGGTCACTAGGAGAACCCCAACCGTCAACAACAAGGTGAGTACCCAATTTTTTCATTCTCTTTATCCTTACACTCCAAGTAAAGGGACAAACTATATACATATATCATATCGGTCTTAAACTCTCAATAACCTAACTGAATATTTTTCGCTAATTTTGTACTAAACCCTGGCAGATTCCCAAATATTCATCATTAAGTAGAGCCGATCAGCAGACCATTTGCAGCGGAGTCCTACCTGAGGAATTCAGAGACAAGACAAGGACTTGCTATACTGTGCTGATAAAAAACGTACTTAATTAAGTCTTAGCACCAGATGCAGCCCACAGACCCCAGTAAATTCACCGAACAAGCTTGGGATGCGATCGTCAAATCACAAGAGGTCGCCCGCCGCTACAGAAACCAAAATTTGGAGGTAGAACATTTACTGCTGTCCCTCTTGGAACAGGACAATGGACAGGCTAGCAGGATTTTTCAAGAGACGGCAGTGGATCCCCTACGCCTCCAGCAGCAGATTGAACGCTTTACCCAGCAGCAACCGAAGCTATTACGGGGGGAGCAACTCTACCTCGGACAACAGCTTGATACCCTGCTCGACCGGGCGGAAGCTTGCCGCATGAGTTGGCAAGATAGTCTGATTGGCATTGATCATTTACTGGTGGGCTTTGCAGAGGATGATCGCTTTGGGCGACGCTTTTTGCGGGCGTTTAATCTGGATCCCCAGGACTTAGAACTGAAGATTAAGGCGGTACGCACCACCCAGGAGCAACCAGAACAGTCGGAAGATGGCGCTTCTACCTCTGATGCAGATGGTCTCCAGGGGGATGGTCGTCGGGGCGCTTTGAGTAAGTATGGACGTGACCTCACGGAGCAGGCGAAGGATGGCAAGCTGGATCCGGTGATCGGCAGGGATGATGAGATTCGTCGAGTAATTCAGGTATTATCGCGCCGCTCGAAAAATAATCCGGTCTTGATCGGGGAGCCGGGGGTCGGTAAAACGGCGATCGCCGAAGGTTTAGCCCAACGCATTGTGAACGGCGATGTCCCTGAATCTCTAAAAAATCGTCAGTTAATGTCCCTGGATATGGGATCGCTCATTGCTGGGGCAAAATATCGCGGTGAATTTGAAGCCCGTTTACGCTCGGTTTTAAAGGAAGTCACCAACTCCGACGGACAAATTATTCTCTTTATCGATGAAGTCCACACCGTCGTCGGCGCAGGTTCCGCGAATGGCTCCATGGATGCAGGTAATTTGCTCAAGCCCATGTTGGCAAGGGGAGAATTACGCTGTATTGGGGCGACGACCCTCGATGAATTTCGCAAAAATATTGAGAAGGATCCCGCCCTGGAACGACGTTTTCAGCAAGTTTTCGTCAAACAACCCAGCGCTGAAGATACCATCTCCATTTTGCGCGGTTTGAAGGAACGCTACGAACGTCACCATGGCGTGAACATCACCGATTCAGCCTTAGTTGCCGCAGCCACCCTGTCCAATCGCTACATCACCGATCGGTTTCTCCCCGATAAGGCGATCGATCTCGTTGATGAGGCTGCCGCAAAACTCAAGATGGAGATTACCTCTAAACCCGCAGAATTGGAGGCGATCGAACGTCGTCTGATGCAACTACAGATGGAACAACTCTCCCTCAAAGGCGAAGAACAATTAGGCGCAACCTCCCCCGCTTACCTCGCCTCCAAGGAGCGCCTAGATCGCATTGATCAGGAAATCAGTACCCTCGAAGTTCAGCAAACGGAATTATCATCCCAATGGCTCGCCGAGAAAAATCTCATTGATGAAATTAACGAACTCAAGGAAGAGGAAGAACAGCTCCGTCTACAAATCGAACAGGCAGAACGTGCCTATGATCTCAACAAAGCGGCTCAGTTGAAATATGGTCGCCTGGAAGGTTTACAGGAAGAACTCGAAACCAAGGGCAGCAAACTGATGGCAATCCAGGCTTCTGGGGATGCCATGCTCCGGGAACAGGTCACAGAGGCAGACATTGCGGAAATTGTGGCGCGGTGGACAGGTATTCCGGTGAATCGTTTGATGGAATCGGAGCGGCAAAAACTATTGCAACTGGAAGGTCATCTCCATGAACGAGTGATCGGTCAACAGGAGGCAGTGGAAGCGGTCGCGGCAGCCATTCGTCGGGCAAGGGCAGGGATGAAGGATCCGAGTCGTCCGATTGGTTCGTTTATGTTTATGGGGCCGACAGGGGTTGGTAAAACGGAGTTGGCAAGAGCCTTAGCCGCCTTCTTGTTTGATAGTGAGGAGGCAATGATTCGGATTGATATGTCCGAATATATGGAAAAACATGCGGTATCGCGGTTAATTGGTGCGCCTCCGGGCTATGTGGGCTATGAGGAGGGGGGACAGCTCTCGGAAGCGGTGCGTCGTCGTCCCTATTCAGTGGTCTTGTTGGATGAGGTGGAGAAGGCTCACAAGGATGTTTTTAATATTCTGTTGCAGGTGCTGGATGATGGCAGAATTACGGATTCCCAGGGTCGGGTTGTGGATTTTCGCAATACGATCATTGTAATGACGAGCAATATTGGCAGTGAGTTTATTCTCAATTTGTCGGGGGATGATGGTAATTATGACCAGATGCGGGATCAGGTGACGGGTTCTCTGCGGAAGCATTTCCGACCGGAGTTTTTAAATCGCATTGATGAGTTGATTATTTTCCATACGCTAAAGCGGGATGAGTTGAAGGAGATTGTGAAGCTCCAAATTAAGCGTATTGAGAAATTATTGGCGGATCAAAAGATTGTGTTGCATCTGACGGATGGGGCCTTGAATCATGTGGTGGAGGCGGGTTATGAGCCGACTTTTGGGGCAAGACCCCTGAAACGGGCGATTCAACGGGAATTGGAAAATCCGATCGCCAATCGTATTTTGGAGACGGACTTCATCGAGGGCGATCGCGTGGTGGTGGACTGTGTGGAGGGTGGCTTGGTTTTTGAAAAACAGCGCATTCAGCGGGAAGAACCTGTGGAAGAGCCAATCCAAGCATCGATAGAGGTTCCTGTGGCAGAGG
>JBIKYI010000184.1:0-6083 GCA_044355355.1 Limnothrix sp.
CACGAAGCTAAAGCCGGGGAGTTGACCATTCACACCGCAAATGACTTTGCCCCTGGCTTTGACTTGTTCTAATCTGCTGCGCACGGTCACTGCGTTTTGATTGCTGTTGCTCATGGGCGCAATTTTTGACTCAACTCCACAACTACTTAAGGTAGCTAGACTGGCGATCGCCAACCCAGTTCCGAGCATACTTAATCGACGCATCATCATCAAATCTTGATTAACCGAGTTCCCCGCAATTATAGCGAAGGGTGATCCTCCGGCATAGAAAAATCCTCCCAGATGGAAGACTCTTAACAGCAGTTCAGATGGGTTACATGCAGAAATACTGCAAAACAATCAGAAGCATGCCTATTAGGATATAAAGAATGAACTTTAAATATGGGCGATACTGGATTTGAACCAGTGACAGCCTGCTTGTAAGGCAGGAGCTCTACCGCTGAGCTAATCGCCCTCGAACCTTAACAAGTATAGCAAGGAATTTTTGATTCCGCAAGATAAGTTACAAGATTTTTTGGTAATTATTTTGATCCTTCATTTTAAGATCGTTTGTCTCTGGGAAGATTTGGCTTGCTCCGTCGATGGTTGGGGCGTTGGTGGTGTTTTTGCAGCGTGGCTTCTGGGGCTAAACCCATCGCCTGACGGTAGATTTGTTCGTTGATGCGGACTGACTCTTGCAGATCGACCATCGGTTTCGGGTAAGTTTCCCCTAGGATGATGCCATGGCGATCGCCCAACTCTTGGGGAGCAATCAGCCAGGGTTGATGAATTAATTCCCCCGGTAGAGCCGCCAATTCCGGTAACCAAAGGCGCACATAATCCCCCTTATGGTCATAGTCCTTCGCCTGTTTCGGAATATTAAAATAGCGAAAACCCCGCGCATCGTTACCCACACCCGCCGTGTAATTCCAATTCCCCCAATTACTACAAACGTCGTAGTCGATTAACTGCGATTCAAACCATTCTGCCCCCAGTCGCCAATCTAGCCCCAAGTTTTTGGTTAAAAAACTGCCCACATTTTGCCGACCACGATTGGACATAAAGCCCGTCAGCAATAATTCGCGCATATTGGCATCCACAAAGGGGATCCCGGTTTGACCTGTGCGCCATAGTTCAAAGTCGACTTGATCTACTCGCCAAGGAATAGCAACCCCCTGTAAACCTGCTGGGTGAAAAATTTTGTTGCCATGTTTGACGGCGATCCAACGGAAATAATCGCGCCATAACAGCTCGAAAATCAGCCAATAGGTGGAATCGTTGGCAATTCTTGTGGTTTCATAGTCACGCACCTGGGCGGCGATGTACCGGGGCGATAGGCAGCCGAGGGCTAACCAGGGGGAAAATTTGGTGGAGTAGTCGGCTCCCACCATGCCGTTACGAGTTTGTTTGTAGGTTTGGAGGCGATCACCCTGCCAGAAATAAGCCTGGAGACGTTTTAAGCCTGTGGTTTCGCCCCCGACAAAAGGTAATACTCCCCTTGGATCAGGAATTATAGGCGTGAGACCCAATGTTTCTAGGGTGGGCAACTCTCCCTGTTCTAAGTTTTCTGGTAGGGGGAGAAAGGTTTGTGGGGTGGGTAGGGGTGGAGATATTTCACTAAATTTTTCGACTGCTTGACGAAATTGTGTAAAAACTTCCGGTAGTTCGGGAATGCTAAAGGGTAGATCCTCCGGTTGATGGAGGGTTTGGTCCCAAAAGCTGACGCACTGAATCCCTAATCGTTGTAATGCTTTTTCTAACCGCTTTTCGATGGTTCTCTCTTCGCTGGCGATCGCCCGGTGCCAATAGACCGCTTGGATCTGCCATGCCCTACAAAGTTCGGGGATCAGTTTCTCCGGTTGCCCTATGCGCAGGAGTAAGTCCCCCTTATTCTGCCGCCAAGATTGCCGTAAATCCTGGACTGCCTCCCGCAAAAATTGCCCCCGCAAAGCCCCTGTTTTGGGAAAACCAAAGGCGGTTGTACCAAACTCCCTAGGATCGAAGCAGTATAGAGGAATAATCTGGGCTTGCTGTTGTTGGGCATGGTAGAGCGGAGCATGGTCATGGAGCCGTAGATCGCGCCGATACCATAGGAGAATTCTAGGGTGACCCATGGTTAGAAAGAGGGTTAAAACTAGGTTTAAAACAAATGTGTGAGGTTAGATGGGAAAAGATACCGCAAACTCGTTAGATACTCGTTAGATTCATTGCGTGAGATTATGGGATTAATTTAAATAGTTTAAATTAACCAATCACGTATAAAGCCTACCTAGTATAACGAGCCTGCTGTTTTGATCTATTTGCGAGGCATGTTTCTATGTTGATGTTCCGTCACCAAAATTGGCTGGATTACGCTCAAGTACTGCGAGGCATCGGGATTGCGATCCTCGGCGGGGCGATCGCCAACCCCAGCGTCACTGCCGCCCCCCTCACCGACATTAACGACCACTGGGGCGAACTCTGCATCCAGCAACTCCAGCAGCGGGGCATTCTCCAGGGCTACCCAGACAATACCTTCCGTCCCAACGAACCCGTCACCCGCGCCGAATTTGCCGCCATGGTTAACCGCGCCTTTCCCGAAAATACAACAACAGCCCCCCAGAAGAATTATGAAGATGTCAATGAAACCTACTGGGGACTGATCCCCATCGCCCGCGCCACACAATTAGGCTTTATGGAAGGCTACCCCGACGGCAGCTTTGCCCCATCCGCCAACATTCCCCGCTATGAAGTTTTATTAGCATTAGTCTCAGGGCTGGGTTATACCCCCCAGGGCGATCCCCAAACACTCATTCCTCAGTATTATGAAGATGCTGATTTAATTCCACCTTTTGCCTATGGGGCGATCGCCGCCGCCACAGAACAACAACTCGTCGTCAATTACCCCACCATCACCCAACTCAACCCGAAAAAATGGGCAAGCCGAGCCGAAGTAGCCAGCTTTCTCTGCCGTGCCCTCAAGACTACCGGCACAGTCCCCAGCCAATACATCGTTGGCAATGGTCGCCCTCCCCTGCCCTCCACACCCCGTCCCACTGCCCTACCAAGGCTGCAACAATAAAGCAACAAGAATAACAATAAAATTGATCTACCATCCGGAAGAATGTGCAGAAACTTCACCCGAAAAATAATCGCTTTACCCAACCTTGTGCCAAGATAAACATAAAAACGTTGACCAGAAATCAATCCTCCCGAACCCTACCCTCGATGATCCAAAACCATCGCCTAGCAATCGAGGGGGAGCCATAACATAACCCATGCTCATTCTGAAACGCAAAGATGTAGACATTGCCAATGTCCAGCATCCCAAACGCGAACAAGCCATTCCCATCCTGAACTACCAGGGGCAGACCTTTCGCCTGATTAGTGTATTTAGCGCTAACCAGGAGGATGAAGCACGGAGTTTTTGGCGGGATTTAACTGATAACCAAGGGAAGTTCTGTGTTCTCCTCGAAGAAACAGAACGATTTAGTGTTTGGGGAAAAATTCGCGTTGAGCAACTTGGTAGTGAAGAGGATACCTCTAGTCGCATTGTGCCGCTAACCCAAGCCTGTATTATCCTGATGCAGACAGCATATTTTGACCTCGAAGATTTATATGGAGCACGTCAGGCGGAAAAATTCACAAATGATTTGATGGCAGTTCTCCAGCAATGGCATTTCCCTGGGATGAAAACCGTTAAGGACTTGGGTAAGATCATTGATTTAGATCCCCTGGAGGGCCATGTCCCTGCTTGGGAGGAACACCACTTAATCACTCTACTGCAAGAGTTGTACCGGATCGGGAAAGCGTACTTCGGGAATGATAGCTTTGCGGAGGGGATTGATGAACTGCTTGCGGATATGGCAGCGGATGATCGGAAATTTTTCACGAACTGGTTGGCGCAGTCGCCCCTGGGTCAAATGTGGCGTTAGGGGGGGATGGCTGTATGCCTCGGCAGTGGAAATTACAGTTGAGTCTGCTTTCTCGTTCCTTGAGGGGATAAACTAGTAAAGCGCGACTTGGAATCACTGCATTGTTGGTGGTTGTGCGACAATTGTCATCCTGAACTTCTTTGTAGATCCTATGAGTCCCCGTAAACTTACCGCAGCAGATAAAGAAGAGTTGTTGGTCGCATACCGAGAGACATCGGAAACGACTTCGACTTTGGCGGAGCGGTATGGGGTTAGTAGTTCGACGATTAGCCGTTTTTTAAAGAGTTGTTTGCAGGGTGGTGAGTATGAAGATCTCATTCAAAAGAAGCGTTTAGGTCGTAGTAATAGTGTGAAGAAGGCGGAAAAGTCGGTGTCTGAGCCGCAAGATGAGCCGTCCGTTAGTCCGGTTCCGGCCGCTCCTGTGTTGCGTGAGCTGATTGACAAGGATGAGTCGCCGCAGGAGGAAGGGGAAGTTATGGAGCAGGAGTCTCAGTCTGGGGCTGGTCGTCGTTCTCGCTCTCGGCGATCGCGTCCTCAGCTAAAGGAAGAAGTTTTACCGTTATTACCGATGCAGGCATTACCGACAGAAGCTCCGGTGGAGGAGCCACTGGTTGAACCGGAGACGGATGGGGATGAGTTTGAGAGCAAGGAGGAAGTGATTAACCCTGATTTGTTAGCGCTTGCCCAGGAAATTAGTCTCGGCGATCGCCAGTCAGCCCTCCAAGAATTATTGGGGTATGACATCGGTGAAGAGGACGACGACGATGACGATGACGACGACAGCGAAGAAGACGAGTTTTCCCCAGCAGCCCATGGATCAGAAGCAACAGCAGAAGTCCAGATTTTGCCCCTCGCTGAAGCGCCTTTTCCCCGCACCTGTTATATCGTTACCGACAAAATGTCCGAGCTGATTGCTCGCCCCATGCGAGAATTTCGTGATCTCGGCTATATTCCCGACCATGAAACCAGCCAGAAAACCTTACCCATCTTTGATAATCACCGCGTCGCCAAACGCTTTACCCATGGGCGATCGCAAAAAGTGATCAAAGTCCCCGATAGCAGCCTATTCACCAAAACCAGCAACTGCTTGATCTCCAGAGGCATCACACGCATCCTCTTGAACGGCAAGATTTATAACCTAATATAACCCCCCTAAAATCGCCAGACCCAATTAAAAACAAGAGAAATCAAAACAATGATCACTCCATTTTTTCAATAAAAATTGGAGTGACAACCTAGAAAAAACCTTGAATATTACAATCATCACACCTATCATAATGAACAAGAGAGCATTAACAACAGAGCCGTAAAAACCAGCACCAATCTAGCCAACTTTTGGGAGAAACATGCAAAATCAACAATCCAAAAGTGTTGCCCTGCTCATACCCTGTTTTAACGGATTACATTTTTTACCAGAGCTTTTACAACAACTCGAAGATGCCGAAGAGTACTTCGACGAAATCATTCTCTATGATGATGCCAGCACCGAGCCATTCCCATTCGATCCAGAGCAAAAGTTTCCCCAAATACAATTTCATCGCAGTCCAGTAAATAAAGGCGCAGCCCATGCGAGAAACCAACTCCTCAAACTCGCAAGCTGTGATTATGTTCACTTTCACGATATAGACGACCCATACATTCCTAAAAACTTCTTATCCGACTTAAAACCCCATTTACAAGAAAACATCGTCGCATTTTCATCTTGGGAAACCCATTGGAATAATCCAAAACATGAAATCACCAAATTTGACTATCCCAACTTTGAACAAATACAGGACTTTTGTGAATTCCTAATTAACAGTCATATACATCTCAATGCAGCAATATACCCCCGTCAACTGGCATTAGCCGCGCAATTCAACGAAGAATTACGGCTGATGCAAGATTTATTATTTAACCTAAAACTCGCCTGCCTGGGAGCCACTTTTGTTCACGAAGAAAAAGTTGTTACAAAACATATCAAAAATCAAAATTCAACCCTCGGCAAAACCCAGCTTAAAACTCTTTTTCAATACCGTATCCTTTACTGTCAAGCCTGCAAAGAAGTGTTGCCCATCCAATACTACCCAGCCATGGGACGAGCAACACTTTATTACGCCTGGGATGCCTGCCTCAAAAATCTTGATGATGAATATAAAAAACTAATTCATGTAGCCAAAGAATTTGGTGAGTTAGAATATCAACAATTCG
>JBIKYI010000364.1:0-3974 GCA_044355355.1 Limnothrix sp.
CAAAAACGGATGTCAAAGGTAGTGCTATGGTTCAAATACAAGGGGGCTTAGTGAAAATTAATTAAAGCTTGTATTGCTGTGTGATGAGTAGATCGTCGTTTCGATTAAATTTGAGAATTTCTGAATCCCCCCGCTTTCAGTGACTCCCTTAAAAAGAGAGTCAAGGATTGTTTGTTTTCACTAGTTTCATTAAATCAAGCTAATTTTGGAGTGAATTTTCAGAGGCTTTTCCCAATAACCAATAGGTTGTCATTGCCCCTTTTCCTTTCACAGAAATCATGCCGCGCTCTTCAAAAATATAGCGATCTTTTAATCGTTGATAGGTGGTATCTGTCACTTGGATGAGGTTTGGTTCGCCGGAACTTTCCATGCGGGAAGCGACATTGACAGCATCGCCCCAGAGGTCATAAATGAATTTTCTGGTGCCAATTACGCCTGCAATGACTTCTCCTGTGTTGATCCCAATGCGGAGGCGGAGGGGATGGGTGAATTGGGTAGATTCATCGATTTGGACGGTAATGGGATTGAGGCGTTGCACCACTTCAATCATGGCTAATGCCATTTCAGCGATCGCCCCGGCGTGGTGTTCTGTGGCAATGGGCAAACCGCCTGCCACCATATAGGCATCACCAATGGTTTTAATTTTTTCGAGACCTAATTGATCGGCGAGGGTGTCAAATTCCGAGAAAATACGGTTCAGTAAGTCGAGTAAAGCATGGGGCGGTAAATGGGCGGAGAGAGGCGTAAAATCGACGACATCGGCAAATAAAATCGTTGCTTGGGCGTAATGTTCGGCAATCGTACCGGGGTTATCTTTAAGTTGTTGGGCGATCGCCGCTGGTAAAATGTTGAGGAGTAATTTTTCTGATTTTGCCTGTTCTTTTTGGAGGGCTTCTTCTGCGAGTTTGCGCTCGGTAATATCCTCAAGGACACCCAAGATACCAATCACATTACCGTTAATGTCATGAATCGGCACTTTACTCATATCGAGCCAGGTTTCTTTACCATCCTTCAGGGGCTTAATTTTACGAATTGTTCGGTGATAAATGCCTTGGTTGGTGTTGATAATTTGTTGATCTTGTTCGCGGAATAAAGCGGCATCTTCTGGATTGTCTAGCAATTCAAAGTCTGTTTTACCCATGATTTTTTCGGGGTCATCAATCCCGGCGGCGATCGCCCAATTGCGATTACAACCATGGAAACGCAGATCACGATCTTTCCAGAAAATTTGCTGGGGAATATTATTAATAATTAACCGTAAATATTCTTCTTTTTCTTGTAGCGCTTTTTCCGCCAATTTGAGATCACTAATGTCATTCATCACCCCTTCTAGGCAATTATCTTGATAGTTAAAGCGACCGGAAACTAAGACATCAATGGTGGAGCCATCCTTGCGCCTAAAGGTGGTTTCAAAGTTACGAACTTCGCCACTTTCTTTAGTTTGGGTTAATAAATAATTACGGGAATTAATATCGGCATAAAAATCAACTGCCTTTACTTTGCCAATCATCTCTTCGCTGCTGTCGTAACCCATCATTTCAATGCAGCGACTATTGGCATCAATAATTAAACCATCTTCTAATCTTGTCCGAAAAATACCGACCTGGGAGTTGTCATAGATGCTGCGGTATTTCATTTCGCTTGCCCGTAGTTGGGCTGTGCGTTTTTCGACCTGAATTTCGAGACCGACTTTGGCTTCGGCGAGTTCATCGAAGGATTTTTGTAATTGCAGACGCATCCGATTAAACGCAAGGGCAAGTTTGGTGGTTTCTTGCATCATACCGACACCCGCTTGACGGTGATTGGGGATCATCACATCCCATTCGCCTTGGGCAAGGGCGATCGCCGCCTGACTCAGTTGCAAAATCGGGTTGGCAATCCAGCGGGAAGTAAACAAACCCACCCCGGAAGCACAGATGAGGGCAACAAAGGTGATAATCACGGTGTTGCGGGTGTTGGCATGGATCTGCGCCATAAAATCCGCTTCGGGGATCAGTTGCACCACGAGCCAATCTAAGCCAAATTCGTCGCGGTAGGGGCTGACCTGGAGGAAGAGTTTTTGTTTGTCGAGTTTAATGCGGAGTTGGGCGGAAGTTTGGATGGCATCGAGGGAGCCGAATTTCTGTTCTAGGTATTTGGTGGCACTCTGGATCAGGCGATCGCCACTGGCATCAGCTTGCAGACGGACAGGTTTTTGTTCACTGTCAAAATCAAGACTACTGGGCAAAGTCGAACTGCCAATTAACGCCCCATCCCGCTCCAAAATAAAAGCTTGACCCGTTTTCCCGACCTTGAGATTTTTCAGAAACGTATTAATCTCCGCCAGCAGAACATCCGTGCCGACCACGCCAATCATTTCCCCCGCCGAATTTTTGACAGGTTCCGCCAGGGTCAAGCCCAACATCTGATTACTAAACATCACATAGACCGGACTCCAGCGGGTGGTTTTCGCCCCCACAGGATTTTTAAACCAGTCCCGTTCTGCCAACACATAATTTTTGCGCGTGTTGACCACTGCCCCCCGTTCATTGTTATCACCGAGAATAATCGTCTGGAAATCGCCATTCATCGTCCGGTCAGCAATTTTAAGCACCTGCTGATTTCCTTCCCAGCGTCCAACCCTTAGATATTCCCCTTGGACGGAACCAAATTGGATCGTATTAATGCTGTCGTTATCGTTGAGCGATCGCCGTAGATATTCAATTAAAGCCTGCTGATTCGAGGGATCCACCAAACCCAATTCAATCGCCGCCACAGTGGCACGGTTCGCGAGATCTGGCTCTACCAAATAATTGCGCAGATGGAGATCAATTTCCTGACCAATTTCCGTCTGGAGTTGCTGTACCAAGGTATCCACAGATTTTTGACCATTACGGAGCGACCAAAAACCGATTAAGCCCACCACCCCAAAAATTTGCAGCAAAAAGGGAACAATCAGCACGAACAATAGGGGCAATTGTTGGGTTTTAAGCGCCAGCCACTGTAATTGATTTTTAAGACCCATAATACGGTGATTGCTAGTTATTAGCCTTGTTTTTTTGTTCCAGAATGATCAGTAAAAATACGGCAATTGCACTAACTGCTTATTCTGTGACCATGGGTGCTTAATCCGGAATAAAGCCGTGATTGTCAGGCTAATCAATCCTCCTATCCAGCATTTTAAGGGATCTAAATGGCTGATGACCTTATTCTCAAGGTTCGGGAGCACTTAAGGCTTTTTACAGCAATCTCAGGTTGAAGGGGTAGCGATAAAATTCGCCATCCTGTGCTTTCATGGCAGCGATAATTGCCACGATGATCTGGAATAGGGCGATCGCCCCAATCAAACAAACAATAAAGACCAAACCCAAACCCGACAAAATCCCCAACAAAATAGTCAAGGGATTACCATCCGTTGCCCCGATCGCCATAAACAACAGCACCAGAATAAAAACCAACACGACGCAAACAACGCTTACCCCAAAACCATAAATAGTCATCGAGATCTGAAAATTGAGCGACTCCTTTCCATGGGCATCAACTAATTCTGATTTCTCCTTATTCAACAGCCAAACCGCCGCCGGAGCCAATAAATTCACAAAAGGAATCGCCCCAACCCCAAGAAATGCCAGGGGAATCCAAGCCAAACTCGATAAATGACAGGCGATCGCCCAATTTCTTTCCTGTTCCGCATTCATAAAATCAACCTTCTACCAGCTTTTCTTTCCAAATACTAAGAGTAAATAAAAAGACTCGCCATGATCTTTTGTTACAGGATGAACAGAGTAAACATCAAGCATTCTGGGAAATCCAAAAAGCTTATGCGCTAATTCCAGATGTCCGAGAACTCAACAAGATTTCTACAAATTTCGCCAATTCAAATCTGAAGTGCAACAGGTTCTGATGATGACAGCAAGAATACTTCACTCGGAGTGCGATAGTCAAGCGATTTTCTTGGTCGATTATTAATTAAATCTACCACCTTATTCAACTCC
>JBIKYI010000187.1:0-6056 GCA_044355355.1 Limnothrix sp.
CCTTAAACAGCCAAGTCGCATTGCCAAACACCAGGGAACCCACCAGCCAAGGATCAAGCAAAATTCGCTTACCCCCCATTTCTATTAACCAACTGTTGCTATCGAGATATGTGAGTTGCATAACGATTTCACTGGGATACTTGCGGTGACACCTACTGTGACACATTTACAAATCTTAACTAACCCAAATCTTAACCGATTTAACAATCCGCTTCTTGGCAGGACAGCGATGAATTCAGGCAAATCCATTACATCACTAAGCTTTTGTCTCTAGCTTTGGCTCCAAAGCAGCCTTCGGATAGGCAAGACGTTGATGATTATACTGTTGCCAAACCTGCACAAAAATATCCGCGATAAAGGGCAATTCTTCCTTACGGAAGCCACAGTCATCTAACTGACCATCCTGCCAACGGGCACGGAAAATTTTGTTGACCATAATAATTGCCTGTTCTGGGGTTGCCTCCTTCAGCGATCGCAGTGCCGCCTCACAACCATCTGCCAACATCACTAACCCCGTTTCCCTAGATTGGGGAATGGGACCTGCATAGCGAAACGCCGACTCATCGATCAAATCAGCAGATTGTCCCGCCGCTTCCGCCTGGGTTTTAGCTTGGTAGTAAAAATAGGAAATCAACAATTTGCCTTGATGCTCAGGGATAAAATCACGAATCGCCTTAGGCAAACCATATTTTTTCGCCATCACCAAGCCCTCGGTCACATGCTTGCGAATAATTTCCTTACTTTTCCAGGGGTCATTAATCGCGTCATGTTTATTGGGTCCCCCCATTTGATTTTCGATAAAACCGAGGGGATCATGCATTTTGCCGATGTCATGGTAGAGGGTTCCTGCCCGAACGAGTTCCACATTGCAATGGAGTTCTCTCGCTGCTGCCTCCGCGAGGGAGGAGACGAACATCGTATGTTGAAATGTGCCGGGGGCTTCTAGGGCAAGGCGTTTGAGGAGGGGACGGTTCGGGTTTGATAATTCGGCGAGGCGGATTGGGGTGACGAGATCAAAGAAGCGTTCGAGGTAAGGGGAAAGTCCTAGGGCGAGGACAATCCAGGCTGTGCCGGAAAAACCATAGATAGCAGCTTCGGGCAGGAGGACAAACCAGAGGGTCTGGGCGCTGGCACTGGCGATCAGGCTCCAGGCGAGGCTAACAACGGTTTGGGAAACGCCGACAAGTCCCCCCATGGTGGCTTGTTCTTCGCGGGAACGGAGTCTACCGCCTAGGACGGAGGCAATCAGTCCCCCCACGGCTCCGGAGATCAGGTTTTGCCAGGGAATGGTTTCGCTGCCCATGGCGATCACCCCGGAAAGCATACCGACCTGGGTAATGGCGATCGCCGGACTGTAGAAACTACTGGTGAGCAATCCCACGGCGGTTAGATTGCTATAGGGAACATCAAAAAAGATCAGCACAGGAGTACTCAGACTGATCAAATAAAGCAGGAGGTGATCGCGGCAACGCATCGGGCGATGAACTTTGCGAATCACAAAACCCATGAGCAGCACGCCACCACTGACGATGAGGGTATAGCTCCCTAAACCAAGCCAATTGATCTGGCGATCGCTTAAACCAAAACCATCGAGCAGCACAAACTCTTCCTGGGTAATGGTCTTGCCTTTCTCGACGATCACTTCCCCTGCTTGGGTACTCACGATGACATTATCCACCGCTTGGGCTGCTTGCTCTGAACGGCGTTTCGTTGCCTCTTTATCCTCGATTAAGTTGGGTTTGAGATGGGTTGTGAGCACATCGACCATAAAGGGCTGTGCCAAAGGGGAGCCACTAATCTGCACCTGAATGGTTTCGGTTAACATGCTGTCGGCAATGCCTTGGGGAATACCCTGGGTCAGGATGCGATCGCTCGCCGCTAAAATCTGTGCCTCTGTAGCTAACCATTCTTGATCGGACAGCCTGAGTAACAAATCCTGGTGACGGCGAAATAAATCTTGCTCTTCCTGCGTTGTCGCATTGATCGCCTGCTGGAAGGCTTCCCTTGCCACCATGATTTGGGTGATGGCATCCTGGGTTTCCTGGGGGGAATGACTCAGGGCGTAGTCGTGGAGTTCGCGTAGGGTGGTGATCAGTTCCGCTTGCGTCGTTTGGAGATTGCCGAGGGGCGGCAGTTCTGGTTGGGTTAAGCGATCGGCGATCGCCACAAATTTTTGCCACTGGTCATCATTCAATTGACGCAGGGTGACCTGACTGGGCAGGGACAACACGTCAAGACCGACAAAGGGAAAATCCCCGGCGATCGAACGAATGCGTGTGACCTCATTGAGAACATTGTTAATGTCCTGTTTAATCAGACTGGTCGTCTCGGTATCCCGTTGCAGGCTAATGACTGCGCCAGTGCGAATTTCCTGACGTGTGGCATCGGTGGTTTTTTTATCTAAAAACTGACCATCTGCTGGAGCAATAATCGTTTCTGGGGCGATCGTATCCACAGCAAGCTGGGGTTGATTATAAAAACGTTCCCCCACAATCCCGGTGAAGGAGACGACGGTTAAAATGGCGATAAAAGAAGAGCTGTAAGCTGTTTTTCTCTGGGAGGTGGCAGAACGTGCAACTGAAGGGGATGGAGTGCCGACAATTTCGTCGCTCCAATAGTGTTTCAAACTAGACCAAAGATTCATAGAGTATTCTCTGAATTAGAAGCAACCGCTCACCGCGCAACAATAGTGAGGTGGTAGAGAATTTAGGTTAATGGGCGTTTAAGTGGCGTTGAGAAATAAGGCTCGGAGTTGGGCGGGTTTGCAGCGCCTGACAACTGGCAATGACTGGTATCTGTCCCAACTGTAACTGATTTTTCGCTGGAAGTCCCGACCACTGTCCCCAAAATTGGCGGATTTCTTGGTCGATCTGCTGTTGGTGTTTTGGCTCTAACTGGCGGAGGATGGGCAATTGGCGATCGCCCCGGATACAGCCCAGCAACACCCAAACCCAAGTCTGCACCATCGGACTTGCCGACGCAACCAACGCCCGACAGAGTTGCCCCTGTCCCCTACCCCAAATCAACGCACTGTAGATTAACAAAATCTCTTGCTCTGCTGGGGTGATCGCCAATGCTGGAACCCTCGTACACCATGCCCTCCAGGTGCAATGTTCCGTCAAGAATGCTTGATAGAATGCCGTTTTACCCTCAGGACTCAGTTCCGAATGCACTGCCAGCCATTGGGGTAGCCCCGCAATATCCAGACGTTCCCGCAGGCAGGCACTAACGATCCGACCGAATTCTAGACAGAGGCGATCGCCCGCCCCAAACTGACGGAGGCGATCGCCCAAATAAAGCGGATCTTCATGGTAAAACAACAGCACAGGCAACAGCCCAAACGCACCCATCAACGGACATTCCGGCAATTCAAGCAGGACATCAGGTGGCACATCAGCAAAACCCCCCGTAGCAATGAACCCCTGCCATAACGACCGAGCCACCGTTCCAGCTCCAGACAGATCCTCAAAAGCATCACCTGCCCCCAACACAGCCCACCAAGCTCCCGCCAAACGATGATATAAACTCACCCGCATCACCTAACCCTCCCCAGACTGACTTGCCTGCCATTTTTCCCACAGATCAGGACGACGCTCCTGAGTCCGCAACATCTGTTGTTCCCGTCGCCATGCCTCAATCTTTTGGTGATTACCCGATCGCAACACCTCAGGTACAGCCCATCCCCGGAACTCCGCCGGACGAGTATATTGCGGATAATCCAACAATGGCAACTGAAAACTCTCCGTCTTTAACGAAGCTTCCTTACCCACCGTCCCCGGCAATAACCGAATCACCCCATTAATCAAAGTCAACGCCGGAATCTCACCACAAGTTAAAACAAAATCCCCCAGGGAAATTTCCCGCGTTACCAAGTGCTGGCGTACCCGTTCATCCACCCCCTCATAATGTCCACAAATCATGATGAGTTGCTCATAGCTGGTGAGTTCCGCCAAAAGCTCTTGATCAAGACGCTGCCCCTGGGGAGTCATGAGAATCACCTCCCGTTTGGCTCGCACCGGAATCGATTCTACCGCCGCAAATAATGGTTCTGGCTTGAGGAGCATCCCGACACCGCCACCATAGGGTTCATCGTCCACATTATGGTGTTTATCCGTCGCAAAATCCCTGGGGTTGGTAAAGGAAACCTGGGCAATGCCCTTAGCCAATGCCTTGCCGAGTAATCCCGACTGGAGTGGCGATGTAAAAAAATCGGGAAAAAGGGTCACAAGATCGAACTGTAAAGCCATAGGGTTCAAGGGGGTTGGAAGCTGTTTTTGGAGCTAAGTTTGGGAGAGGATAACTAAATGGTCAGGGAATTTGAGAATGACGAGGACTATGTAATAATTGAGTGGATTTTTACGGGTTGACTGCGTTTTATCGCCTTTTTTATGTTGGTGATTCGTTGACAAAGCAACGACAACCACATTTGTTTAACCCTGTACAAGCTTTTGCCTTGTTTCTATTATTAGCCCCGAAGATTAAACATAATGCAATCAGAAACCGCCCTTGTTAATCAAACATTAGTAAAGAGTTCTATCCTTGTCGTCGGAGGTGCTGAGGATAAGGTACATGGCAAGGAAATCCTCGCTTCTTTTTTCTGTCGTTCTGGCGGCTCTGGTGCGGTGATTGCGATTATCCCCTCTGCTTCTCGGGAGCCTCTGCTCATTGGCGATCGCTATCAGCGTATTTTCGAGGAAATGGGGGCTACGGAGGTTAAAGTCCTGGATGTGCGCGATCGTGTCCATGCGGAGGATCAGTACTACCAAGAGTTTGTCGAGAAATGCACGGGCGTGTTTATGACGGGGGGCGATCAACTCCGACTGTGTGGTTTGCTCTCCGATACGCCGATCATGGAGCGTATCCGTCAACGGGTGCATGGTGGTGAGATTGCGATCGCCGGGACTAGTGCAGGGGCTGCTGTGATGGGACATCATATGATTGCTGGTGGTGGTAGTGGCGAATCCCCGAACCGTAGCCTGATCGATTTAGCAATGGGTCTGGGTATGATCCCCGAAATCATTGTGGACCAGCATTTCCATAACCGTAACCGCATGGCTCGTCTCCTCAGTGCCGTCGCGGTGCACCCGGATCGTTTGGCGATCGGCATTGACGAAGACACCTGCGCGGTCTTTGAGCGGGAAGGCTACCTCGAAGTCCTCGGACGTGGCACCGTCACCATCGTAGATGCCCGGGAAATGACCTACACCAACTATGCCCAGACAGAAACGAATGAACCCATCAGTCTCCATGGTCTGCACTTGCATGTCCTCTGCCATGGCGATCGCTACGACATCCACAAACACCAGCCAATGTCCGGAAACCTTTAAACGATGGTAACTATCTAACAAATCATCTGTAAACAAATTGCCCTAGAATAATTAGCAACTTCGTGGGCGATCGCACAGATAGAATACAGTCTAGACCCTCCAAGCTAGATAAGCTTAGAGTGCTCGCCAGACAAGACACGAGTTGTCCAACCCAAACCAGTATTGCTCTAGCCTTAACAAACCTTTTACGCCGACCATGAGAATCCTTAAAACCCTAACCCTTCGAGGCCCCAATTATTGGAGCATTCGACGTCAAAAATTAATTGTGATGCGTCTCGATCTCGAAGAAATTGCGGAAACTCCCTCCAACGAGCTAGATGGTTTTTACGAAGCACTGAGCGAAATACTCCCCAGCCTAGTCGAACATTACTGTTCCCCCGGTTGTCGCGGTGGCTTCTTTACCCGCGTGCGGGAAGGCACCTTGATGGGACACATCGTCGAACATGTCGCCCTCGAATTACAAGAATTAGCCGGGATGCCAGTAGGGTTTGGTCGCACCCGCATGACCGGAGAGGCAGGAGTCTATAATGTTGTCTATGAATATGTTTACGAACAAGCCGGACGCTATGCTGGTCGTGCTGCCGTTCGTCTGTGCCAAGCCATCCTCGATAACGGTCGCTACTCCAAAGAAGAACTAGACCAAGACATTGCCGATCTCAAAGATCTCTGCGCCAGTTCATCCCTCGGTCCCAGTACAGAAACTATCGTTAAAGAAGCCGAAGCCCGTGG
>JBIKYI010000526.1:0-2861 GCA_044355355.1 Limnothrix sp.
TCCCTTGCAATTGCGCCGCAAAATCCAGATCATCCTCTAAAAATGCCTTTAGCTCATCCTGAAACCGACTAATATTTTTCTCCGACGGTTCAGCCTCAGCCTTAGTGATTTTTCCCGCCACATCCTCCGCCTCAAACTTAGAGCGCACCACCGCCCACAACTCCCCGACCTTCGCCGAGATAGCATCTCCCAAATTTTCACCACCCTTTTCGAGGGCTTTCGTAAACAAAATCGTCGCAACAGAAGTGGCAAGGGTTGCCGTTATTGGTTCAATCATCATTTCACCCCCAAGACTTACAGAAAGATTTATCAGTTGTCATCGTACCCAAATTGTAAGAGAAACCTTTTGCCTTGAGCGTCTCCCCACCAACCCAGCTTTACAGGAGTTCACAAGCAGAATGGCGCACAGTGGCGATCGCCCAATCGTTTACAATAGTTAATACTTTTTTAGAGAATCGAACGTAGGACAAAAGTAATGCGTGTAGCAATCGTCGGAGCAGGACTAGCAGGATTATCCACAGCCGTTGAATTGGCAGATGCTGGTCACGAAATCGAAATCTTTGAAGCCCGTCCCTTTGTCGGTGGCAAAGTCGGTAGCTGGGTAGACAAAGACGGTAACCACATCGAGATGGGGCTGCACGTATTTTTCGGCTGCTACTACAATCTCTTTGCCCTCATGGAAAAAGTCGGCGCAGGCAACAACCTCCGACTCAAAGAACATACCCACACCTTCATCAACGAAGGCGGCAAGATCGGCGAACTCGATTTTCGCTTCCCCGTCGGCGCACCCTTCCACGGCTTAAAAGCATTTTTTACCTCATCACAACTCTCAGCCCTAGACAAAGCCGCGAATTCCCTCGCTCTCGGCACTAGCCCCATCGTTCGTGGTTTAGTCGATTTCGAAGGTGCAATGAAAACCATCCGCGAACTCGATGCCATTAGCTTTGCCGACTGGTTCCGCAGCCATGGCGGGAACGAAGGTAGCCTCAAAAAAATGTGGAATCCCATCGCCTACGCCCTCGGCTTTATCGACACCGAAAACATTTCTGCCCGCTGCATGTTGACCATCTTCATGTTCTTCGCCGCCAAAACTGAAGCCTCAGTGTTGCGCATGTTGGAAGGGTCACCCCATGAATATCTGCATAAACCCATCACCGATTACCTCGAAGCCAAAGGCGTAAAAATCCACACCCGCCACCGCGTGAAGGATGTCAATTACACCCTCGATGGGGAAGCAAAAATTGATGGTATCGTCGTCAATGATGGCGAAAACGATCAGGTCGTCACTGCCGACACCTATGTCTTTGCCCTCGATATCCCCGGTATCCAGCGAATTATCCCCGATGCTTGGCGCAAGTGGTCAGAATTCGACAATATCTACAAACTCGATGCTGTCCCCGTGGCGACGGTGCAACTGCGCTTTGATGGCTGGGTAACAGAACTGAATGATCCTGCCAAGCGCAAACAACTCGAAAAAGCTGAGGGCATCGATAATTTGCTCTATACCCACCAAGCGGATTTCTCCTGTTTTTCCGATTTGGCTCTGTCTAGCCCTGGCAGTTATTACAAAGAAGGGGAAGGCTCTTTGATGCAACTTGTCTTGACTCCGGGTGATCCGTTTATCAAGCAGAGCAATGAGGCGATCGCCCAACATGTGCTTGATCAAGTACACAAATTATTCCCCTCTTCCCGTGAACTGAATATGACCTGGTTTAGCGTGGTGAAATTGGCGCAGTCCCTCTACCGGGAAGCGCCGGGCATGGATGTCTATCGTCCCGCCCAGGCAACGCCGATCGCCAACCTGTTCCTTGCGGGGAGCTATACCCAACAGGATTACATCGACAGTATGGAAGGAGCAACCATTTCCGGTCGTCAGGCAGCGGCAGCAATCTTAAGCAAGGTTGACCAACTGAGTAAAACCCCTGCCACGGTCTAGATTCGTCTAGATTTCAGGTTTATATCCCATACATTTCTATCATCAAGCGAGGATCGTCAACCTATGATCTTCGCTTGATTTTTTGTGTTTTGGATTTGGGATTTTGCACTTTGCGCTTTTTTAGTGTTTTTGTTGCGTGTAAGCATGAAGATTGACTCTGCCACTCAGATCTGTTGGTACATTTATAACCAAGATCTCAAGCAAAATAAAAACGAACAGCGACAAAATCATGGATGTAAAAGCGGCGATCGCCTACTCGGCAAAAGAACCCCTCAAAATCGAAACGGTACAACTCGAACCCCCCAAAGCTGGGGAAGTTTTGGTCGAAATTAAAGCCACTGGAGTCTGTCACACCGATGCCTATACCCTCTCCGGCGCAGATCCAGAGGGCTTATTTCCTGCGATTTTGGGTCATGAAGGGGCAGGTGTCGTCGTCGAAGTGGGCAAGGGTGTCAAAAGCCTCAAACCCGGTGACCATGTGATTCCGCTATACATCCCAGAATGTCGTGAATGTGAATATTGCCTGAGCCTGAAAACCAATCTCTGTCAGGCGGTACGGGCTACTCAGGGCAAAGGTTTAATGCCCGATGGCACTGGACGCTTTTCCAAGGACGGCGCAACGATTTTCCATTACATGGGGACTTCCACCTTCGCGAATTACACCGTTGTCCCCGAAATTGCCCTCGCCAAAATCCGCCAAGATGCCCCCTTCGATAAGGTTTGCTACATCGGTTGTGGGGTGACCACAGGGATTGGTGCTGTTATTAATACAGCGAAAGTTGAGGTCGGCTCTAAAGTGATCGTCTTTGGTTTGGGCGGCATCGGTTTAAATGTCATCCAAGGGGCAAAAATGGTCGGTGCAGATATGATCATCGGCGTGGATCTCAATGACGACAAAAAGGCGATCGCCGAAAAATTTGGCATG